>CADEFG010000210.1 GCA_902826505.1 uncultured Acidobacteriota bacterium | reverse complement strand
TTGTCGCCAAAGCAACGAATCCGATCACCAACACAAGTTTGATCGGAATACTGCCAACCCATATAAAAAACAAAACTATCCCGCACGCCGCGACGATCACCAAGAGCATCACGATCGGTTGTGAAAGATAATAGTAAACTCCCGCAACGGCGATAATCTTTTTGTAAACATTGCGCAAACCGGCTTGCCCGCCGCCCGTAATATCGTTCGGGTCTGAATTTTCAATCGAATGAAGCGTTTTAGCGGAAAGAATTTTGCCGAGAATAAACAAAATCATCAATCCTACTGCCCATGCGCCCACCAGAATACTCCCGTAATAAAAATAATTTCCCAAACCGAAATACCGATTACCTTTCTCGGTTTCAATGGCAGCCAAAATATCCTGGGTCGCTTCACGCGGCAGTCCGAGACCTTCGGCGGCTTTTATTTCCCGTTCCGCCGCTTCAAACTCACCGTCGTTAGCGAGCCGCAGTCCGTTAAAATAATGGGTTGCCGCAAGGTCGGGGAATTTGCTGTTTAATATTCCGACCGCACTGCGAAAATCTTCAATATGATCTGTCGATAAAGCCAGTTGGGCGTAGAAAGAAACATAATCGGAATCGGATTGCCCGTCCTTTTGAATGGCTTCTTTGGCTAACCCGAACGACTGCTCGAGCTCCGATTTTGTCGGCTGATAATTACGCAGACCGGGATCGGTCAAAGTCAGGGCGTGTCCCATTAAATTGTCCGCAGTCCGGTTATGAGTCAAAGCTTTTTTTGTCATCGTCAAGGCTTCATCTCTTTTGCCGGTCGCGTTCAGCGCGTAGCCCAAACGTCTTAAAGCCGGGTCAAAATCCGGCGATTGTTTGAGAACTTCATTATAAAGTTTGACGGATTCCTGATAGTTCTTTTGGTCTAAAGCAGAGGTCGCGGCTTTGAATGTTTCAACTGCTTTGGGCGCAGTTTTTTGCAGCTCCTGCCAAATTTTTTCTTCCTTCGCAGAATCGCGCTGTTTTTCCTGTGCGGCTGAAAAACCGGCAAAGGCAAAACAGATTAACAAACTGGCGATAAACCAATCAACGAGCCGTTTCATAAATTATTTTCCTTTTATACGGGTTTTGAGAATTTTTTGTAAATGTAAAGATCCACAAAAATTGCCTGGAAATTTTACCACGCCGGGAAAAATTCACCAAGCAATTTTTTGCCGGAAAATTGATCGATTAATAATTGAAATTAAAAGTCACCCGCCAAACCGAAAGTTTCGTAGCGCGGCGCGCCGTTTGAGCTTTGCAGAATAAAGAAAACGCGCTGACCGTTAACGGCTCGCGTGATCGCCGCGTCCGTTTTGCCGTCGCCGTCGTAATCGCCGAGCTTGACGACATCCGACGACAACCCCCAACGGATGATTTGCAGTTGATTGTCGGACGAGCGCAAAATATAAAAAACGCGCTGACCCGATTCGTTGCGGATGACGGAAATATCCGCCGCGCCGTCGCCGTCCCAATCCGCTCTGCCCGTAAAAAACGCGTCCGAACTCAAACCCCACGGAATCGAGTAAAATTGATTATCCGAACTGCGCCGAACATACCAGACGCGTTGCCCGCTTTCGCTGCGCGCGACGGTTAGATCAGCCTTGCCGTCTTTGTCAAAATCGTTCGGCGCGGGCACATCGCCCGATTGCCCGAAAGATTCGTAGCGAATATTTCCGGTCGAGCTTTCGATGATATACCAAACGCCGGCGCGGAAAACGGCAATGTCAAACGCGCCGTCGCCGTCGTAATCGGCGGCGGCAAAGAAATCGCCGAGCGTCGAGCTTCCCCAGCGAATTTCTTCCAAAGTATTCGTCGAACTTTTGAAAATTCGCCATAAAACTTCGGCGTTGTAACGCGCCGTTGAAAAATCAGATTTTCCGTCGCCGTCGAAATCAACGGTTAACGAAACCGAATCGCCGGGTTGTCCGATTTGTTTTTCGGTGAAAGCGCCGTTCAAACTGGCGAGCGAATAAAATGTATTGTTCGAATTTCGATAAACGGTCAGGTCGGAGCGTCCGTCGCCGTCAAAGTCGTTGTAGGCGCTGTTGGCAATGTGAATCTGCCCGCGAATTTCGCCCTCCGGGAAATTCTGTGTGCGAATACTGAGATAAATTAAGTTTGAACGCAAAGCTGAAATAATTTGCGGCGAAGCGCCAAAAGCCGCCGTAATTGTGCCGCTGGAGCCGCCCGGAAGCGAGCCCATCGGAAACAAAATAGGCGCATTCGTGCCAGCGCCCGCAAATCCATGAAAATGATAGGAAGTTCGCACTCCCGAAAGTCCTGAATAATTGCAATTGACCGAAACCTGGGTTTCTGTTTCATTCAAGGTAAATAGACAATTGCCTTTACCGCTTGAATTATTCACCGGAACTACCTGCAAACCCGAAAGATCGGCGACGAATTTTTGTTGAGCGATGATCGAGGTGGAAAGTAAAAAAACCAATCCGAGTAAAACTAAAACTTTTTTTGACATAAATACTTCTTAAAATGTTCTGAAAGTGTTTTATATTTTCCTATAAAAACACTTTTTTATTCAAACAAACTCGGCTGGTCGTCCGCTTCCGGCTCATAGCCTTCGGGAAACCAGCGGTATTTTTCGAGATCGCATTTTCCCTTTTCGTTGAAAATCACGCCTTCGTCTTCGAGCATCTTTTGCTGAACATTATACGGCAGAAGGATTTTCCCGGTCGAGCAGCCGCCCTGCGAATTGATCACGCGCTGCCACGGAACATTTTCGGTTTCCGCCGCGTGCATCACAAACCCGACGGTGCGCGCCGTATAGCCTTCGCCCAAAATATCGGCGATCTGCCCGTAAGTCATCACTTTGCCAACAGGAATTTCGCGAACGATCCGGTAAACTTTTTCGCGATAGCTTTTTTCGTCAACGTTCATAATATCTCAGGATAAATTTTATTCTCACTCTTCTCTTAAATCTTTCAGTTTTAGTAAAAAATCATCAAACGACTCTGCAATTTTGACTATCGTCGCGTAATTGAATTCATCGGAAACGATTTGATATAAATCATTTTGCGGATTATTTAAAATTTCATCGGCATTTGGATAAATCGTCCAAACCTTATCGATCCGTGCCTGAAAAAAATCTTTGCTCCATGGATATTTCCAATACCAATCCCAGTAATAAATTTGTCCGAAATCATTTTTGCGCAATGAAAGGCAGACCAAACTATTCTGAATACACGAAGCGATCGAAATTATGCCTGACGGCAGAAATTCCTCAGCCGCATATTCATTTGCCGTTTCAATCAGGTCTTCCGGAAACTCGTTTGGCTGAGTATTTGATGTACGAATACCGAATAATTTAATAACGCAATCTGTTTTTGAGGGATTATTTACTTTTTCAATTATGCGCGGAACGCCCGTTTCAAAACTGTATTCAAACGCTTCGGCGAAACCGCCGTTCGTTTTATCTAAAAACCTTTTATAATCTTTGGGCAAAGCCTCAAAGAATCGCCATACTTCGTCTGAAATATTATGAGATGAAATTATCGGAAATGAGTTTTCGAGTTTCATTTTCGTCTTTTGTAAATCATCGACGGTTGCCGATTCGAAGACGCAACTCGCGCAGTTTCAAATCCAATTCTTCGGGCGTCATGCCGGCGTATTTGAGCGGCAAAAACCGGCGGCTCGAAGATTCGAAGACGGCGAGCAGCTCCATATATTCCAGGAGCTCGATGTCGCGGCTCGGAAAATAATCGTTCGCGGCGCGGATGAAATGTTCTTTTTTGACCGATGCCGAATCGTCCGTTTCGCGTGCCGCGTCGTCGTTTGCCATCAGCAGAACGGCTTCGACATCGGCGTTTGAATAACCGACCAGTTTTTTCGAGAATTCTTCCTTGAGTTCGGTTAAATTAACGTCGGTTTTGATCTTATTTTTGCGCAACAGCGCTTTCGCGACCTGTTCGACTTCTTCCGCCGTCTGCGAATAAAGAAACGGGATTTTGCGGTCAAGTCGTCCGGCGCGCTTGAGATCAACGTCGAGCTTGTCCGGGCGATTCGTCATCACGAGAAAAAGAATGCGCCCGCGATTCGAGGTGTCGGACATAAATTCTTTGATGCGGGCGATGACGCGCGAAGAAGTTCCGCCGTCACCGTCGCCGTCCGTGTTGCCGAACGCGCGGTCGCCTTCGTCAACGATCACGATGACCTGCCCGATCGCCTTGATGACGCTGAGGATTTTTTCCAAGTTTCCCTCGGTCGCGCCGACCCATTTCGAGCGGAAATTCTTTAATTTGATCGTCGTCAAACCGCATTCTTTGGCAAAAGTTTCGGCGACGAAAGTTTTGCCCGTGCCCATCGGACCCGTAAAAAGAATGCCCATCGGGACGCGCGAACGCGTACCTTTTTTGATGCTGTCGGCGATCACGAGCAGATCTTTTTTGACTTCTTCCATCCCGCCGACGATCTCGAAACCGCGCTCGGGCGTGACAAATTCGACGAGTCCGAAACATTCGCGTTCGATGATCTCGCGTTTGCGGCTGGCGATCAATTTATCGGCTTCGGCGCGCGCGCGTTCGAGCGGATTTGGTTTGGTTTCAACTGCTTCGGCTTCGGGCGCGACGAGTTTTTTGATCTCGTCGCGGTTCATTCCCGAGGTTAAAGCAGCAAGTTTGTGCGCGCGTTCCACGGCGTCCGCCGAATTTCCCAGAAGCGTCGTGATAAAGGCTTCGCGGTCGTGCAAATCTTCTTCCGCCTGCGGCGGCGGCAGCAGGATCGAGGAAATCTGCACGGATTTGAGTCCGGCGGTCGCTTCGGCGTAACGGTTCACATCTTCCGGCGTCAGCCGCGCATCGGTTTGGGCAACGACCTGTTTGCGCGTTTCAAAATCGGGCATCGGAATCTCGATCGTCGAGATTTTCGGGTTCGAAACGATCTTCGGCGCAAGCTCGGCGATGTTTTCGGCGATTAAAATAATGATGTTGTCGCCGCGTTCGATTTCGGGCAAAAACGACCAGCGATGCAAGGTGACGATCGCCGAACGGTCGGCGTCCGTTTGAAAACTCGTCTCGCCGGCGGGCGCGATCGCTTCGGCGTATTCCAAAACGACGGCGGTTTTATCCGTTAAGCGAATCGAGCGTTCGAGCATCGTCAAAACCTTCGCCTTATCAGATTCGACGGCGATCGATTGCCAATCGGCAAAGCCTTCCGCTTTTTTCGGAAAGCTCGCGCCCGAGGAAAGATTGTAAACGACGATATTTTCACGCGAATCTTTAAGCAAAACGCCGGTCAAAAATTCGGTCAGCCCGAGCATTTTGCCGTCATTCATGACAGCGTCGAAAACATTTCCGTGCAAAATAAACATCGAAGATTCACCGCGCAAATAACGCTTGCGTAAATCTTCCGCCCAAATCGGTAAACTTTTTGTATCAGCCATAATTTATAATTGTTTAGGTCTTGGATTTTATGAATTGCCGTCTGGCTTTAGCTAACGGAAATAAGGTTGAATTTTCCTCGAGGCTTAAGCTTAACTTTAAATTAAATAAAATTCCTTAAAGCTTTAGCTAAAGCTCCCCGGATGATTGATATTTTTATTATATTTGGCTCAAGCCGCTGGTTCAAATGCTAAATTATCCGTCAGCTCAAGCTGACGGCAATTCAAAAAGCATTTTTTTCCGGATTCTACCCAATGACCTAAACAGTTACCATAATGTCGGGTTTCAGTTATCGGCGTTGCTGATTGAATTCATATGATTTGTGATTGAACCGCTTAAAAACTTAGCTTTTTCTCGTAAATATTCCAACCCTAACTTTTCGAGATAGCCGACTTCAAAAGCAACACATAATTTGCTTCTAATTTCTCGCGCAAATTAATCAAAAGCCTTCAATATTCAACCAACTTTTTCACTTTTTCACCCTACAAAGTTCTCAAGATTTGCTCGGTTTCCTGCGCCGTTTCCTTGATGCTTTCAACGCCGTCGAGTAATTCGTCGAGCTGACCCGAAAGCTCGTTGGGCGACTGCATCGTGACGATCTGATCGGCAAGCAGCTGAAACGAATTTTCGATCAGATTGATCTGCCCGTAGGCGATTTTTAAGTAGCGGCGAATTTCCGAGACGCGCTCGATCCGTTTTTTGATGATCGCCAGATTCTTTTTGGCGATGTCGAGCTCAACCGTGTCCGCCTTTTCTTTATTGTTGTCAATAAAATTCTGCCAATGCTGCTGCGTATTGCCCAATTGCCCGACATCGACCGACGCGAGATATTTTTCATAGCGCGAACAGGTCACAGCTAAATCGATGAACGAATTGACCAGATTGTGCGTTTTGACGATCTCGTTGCGCAGCATATCGCCCGCGAACGAAGGGTTTTGCGCCGCGAGCTGCTGAATTTCCTTTTCTTTCTCGATCAAAGTCAAAACGCGCTGTTGCCCGCCCTGACTCAGTTTTTCGACCTGCGCCATTCTTTTGCGCTGTTCGAATTCGAGTTTTTCTTTCTCATACATCGGATCCCAGAGCATTCGCTGCATAAACCGCGACTGCGAACCGTGGAGCAGCCACAAGCCTTCGACACCGAGCGCGGCGACCGCGATCAGCGGATTTAAGGTCAGCACGGATGCGACGATCGCGCCACCCAAAAGCGTTAGATTATACGGGTTGGCGAGCGCGTATTTGAAATAGGAAGGCTTTTCGGGAAATGTTTCTTCCGCCGCAGTTTCAGCGTTCGAAACACTCGATTCTTCGGGCGTAAAAGAGTCGTGCATCGTTTGATTTCGCCGTCCGCGATTGTATTGCTGATTTTGGTTCTGCGATGAATTCATCAACTCTCAACTTTAAGACTTATTATAAAGCATTTGCAACAATTGATTTTCAATCGCGCGGAATTCGGCGGTCGATTTGAGCGTAATATCTTTGACGGGAAAAGGCGGAACATCGACTTTTTCCAAAATCTGCGCCGGACGTTTCGATAAAACGTAGCACGTGTCCGCCAGATAAACGGCTTCGGATACGTCGTGCGTGACAAAAACGATCGTGTTGTTTTCGATCTTTGAAATCTGCAAAAGAAGACTCTGCATTCCCCAGCGCGTTTGCGGGTCGAGCGCGCCGAACGGTTCGTCCATCAAAACGATCCGCGGGTTATTGACCAAAGTCCGCGCAATCGCGACGCGCTGTTTCATCCCGCCCGAAAGGTCTTTCGGGTAACGCTCCGCAAAATCCGCGAGCCCGACCTCTTCGAGAATCTTGTTTGAAAGTTCTTTCCGTTTTTCCTTTTCGATGCCCTGCAGTTTCAAGCCGTATTCGACGTTTTTGCGCACCGTCAGCCACGCAAAACTTGTGTAAGTTTGAAAAACCATGCCGCGGTCGCGCCCGACTTCCGTGACCGGCTTATCGTCAACCAGAATTTCGCCCTCGGTCGGCGGCGTTAAACCGGCGATGGATTTAAGAATCGTCGATTTTCCGCAGCCCGAAGGTCCAAGGAAAACGATGATTTCGCCGCAATCGGGTTTGTCGGCGACATCGAACGAAACATCGCGGACGGCTTCCGTTTTTTCGCCGTCGCGTCCGACGTAGGTGACGGAAAGGTCTTTGACGCTGAGTTTTAATGGTTGTTCCATAGAGTCGAGAGTCGAGAGTCGAGAGTCGAGCGCCGGAGTTTTTTACTCTCGACTCTCGACTCTCGACTCTCGACTAAAATGTTTTCTCCCGCCAGCGGAAAAGCAGATTCGAGATCGCCCTGATAATAAAATCCGTGATCAGACCGATGCCGCCGATGACGATCAAACCGGCGAACGACCACGAAACTTTTTGATGTGTCCGGGCGAGCTCGACCATATAACCGAGCCCGTGTTCGGGATTGACGGCTTCCGCCAAGATCACATACGTCCACAAAATGGCGTTCATGACGCGAAACGAATCGAAAATATCGGGCAGCGCCGACGGCAGCAAAACGCTCGTTATCACCTGAAATTTGCTCGCGCCCAAAGTCAGCGCCGTCTGCACGAGTT
>CADEFG010000209.1 GCA_902826505.1 uncultured Acidobacteriota bacterium | reverse complement strand
CCCGTTATTTTTTAACCAAAATCTCCAGGGCTTTTCGGCAAACTCTTCGGCATAGTCAATACCGATGCGTTTGCCGTTTTCGATTTCCGCGACCTCGAACGTTCGATAATCTTCCAGCCAAATCCTATCGTTCAGCAGATCTTCACCGTTCAATTCGCGGTCAATGTTCAGCGCTATACAAAGTTTGCCGGGTCCCGAGGTGAGATTTTGCACGGGCATCTTTGAAGCCGGATTTTTCCGGGTGCGGCGCTGCCGCATAATTTCGATACACTCGACCGGTTCGAGCGCCCGGATCAAAACCACGTGCGGCGAATTGCGCGCACCGCACACGACATTAAACTGAAAATACATGCCGTAGATAAAAAAAACGTAGGCGTGTCCGCCGATCTCGTAGGTTATTTCGTTTCGCGCCGTCCGGCGATTATTATAGGAATGCGCGGCTTTGTCGAGCACGCCCAAATAAGCCTCGGTTTCAACGATCATTCCCGAAACCCTTTCGCCCGTTTCAAGCGGAACCACGATTAGTTTGCCGATTAAATCCTGCGCGATTTGCAGAGTGTCGTCGCGCAAGTAGAATTCACGCGAAAGTTTTTGCGACATAGTTTTTATAGACAACGGATTTCACGGATTATTTTATGCTTGATTTATCTGTGAAATCCGTTGTCTATTATTCTTCGGGATAATAGATCAGTTCGACGATGTTTCCGTCGATTCCTTTGGTGTAAAAAGAGGAAGTTCCGTCGCGGTGCGGTTTGATCGGACGACCTTCTTTTGCTGCCGCCGCTTCGAGTTCTTCGAAGGTTTCGACCTTCATTCCGATATGCGGCGGATGTTTCGATTCGGGCGGCAAAAGCGCGATCCCGAAACCTTTCGGATCGCGCATCATCGCCCAATCTTCAAAGATCGTTTCGACCGTAAAGCCGAGCCGTTTGTATTCTTCGACCGATTTTGTCAGATCTTCCGTTTTGACCGCTAAATGGTCAACCGTTCCCGTAAACCGTATTTCAGACATTTTTGTAAAACCTCAGATCTAATTCTACAAAATATCCGCCGAGAGTTCACGCTCGGGCACAGTTTTGCAAAGGGCGCCCGGGGTTTGGACTCTGAACTTTCTTTGCGTTAAATTTAGATGTTTATGAAAATTGTTTCGCTTTTACCTTCGGCAACGGAAATCGTTTGCGCGCTCGGCTTGGAAAAAAATCTGGTCGGCGTTACGCACGAATGCGATTTTCCGGCTTCGGTCGCAGGTCAACCGCCGCTGACGGCGAGCCGCATTTCGCACGAAACGATGAGCAGCCGCGAAATTGATCATGCCGTGCGCTCGCAGCTCGACGGGCACGGTTCGATCTACGATTTGGACGAGAAACTTCTGAAAGAACTCGCTCCCGACTTGATAATCACGCAGGAACTTTGCGATGTCTGCGCGGTTTCATATAAAACGGTCGAAAAAGCCGCGCGAATTTATGCTGCCGAGGCGCAGGTCGTATCTCTGGAACCGAACACGCTTGCCGACATCTTTGATAATATAAAACTCGTCGGCGAGCTTTGCGGCGTTGCCGGGAAAGCCTCCGAAGTCGTCGGGGCTTTGCAAGCGCGGCTTGATAAGATCAGTGAAAAAACCGCCAAACTCGAAAATCGTCCGCGCATTTTTATGCTCGAATGGCTCGAACCGCCGTTTGCGCCCGGACATTGGGTTCCCGAACAAACGAAAATCGCGGGCGGAATTTGTCTTTTGGGCGAAGCCGGCGAAAGAAGCGTGACGACAACTTATGAGGCGATTTACGAATCAAAACCTGAGACCATCGTGCTGATTCCCTGCGGTTATTACACTTCGGATATTTTGCGGCAAATGGGAAAGACATTTTTCCCGCCCGCGTGGCGCGCGCTTCCTGCGATTGTGAATGACGAGGTCTGGGCTTTGGACGCGAGCGCCTATTTTTCGCGTCCCGCGCCGCGCGTCGTTTGCGGCGTCGAGATTTTGGCGAAGATCTTTCATCCACAGATTTTCGGTGTGCCAACGGACGCGGAAGCCGTCAGGGTTCCGAAGGATTTGATAAAATTTAGTGATGAATGCTCCGCTTCTTTTGCGTGATACTTTATGAAAATTATTTCAGTATTTTTTTGTTTGATCGTTTTATCGTTGGCACTTTTTGCGCAAACGCCCGACCAGATCCTCGCCACGGCGAACGGGCAAAAGTTTACGGTCGCGGAGCTGCCGCCCGAAATTGCCGAAGCCTACACGAATTTATCAAAAACCGTCGCCGAGACGCGCAAAACACTGCTTGAACAGCAAATCGCCGAAACGCTTTTCGACACCGAAGCAAAGACGAAAAATCTGACCTTTGAAAAGCTCGTCCAGGAGATCAAAGCCAAAGTTCCCGCGCCGCCCGATAAAGATATTCAAGCCGTTTACGACGCCAATCGTGAAGCGCTCGGCGGCAGAACGCTCGCCGAAGTGCGCCCGCAGATCATCGCTTTTCTGCGTCAGGAACCCGAAAAAAAGGCTTTGATGGATTTTCTCGTCACGCTCAAAACCAAATATAAGGTCGTGCCCGGCAAAGACGTCAATGCCTTGAACCTGCGACCGGTCGATGTTTTGGCGACGGTCGGCGCGAAAACAATTACCGCGCAGGATTTTGAAACGAAAAATAAAATCACGCTCTACGAAACAAAGGCAAAGGTTTTCGACGGCGTCAAATTCGCGCTCAATGAACTGATCTATAATGCGCTCGTCGCGGCGGAAGCAAAATCGCTCAATCTCGAAACAAGCGATCTGATCGCGCGGGAAATTACCGACAAAATGCGCGATTACACCAACGAAGAGCGAGAAGGACTCGAAACCAATCTGCGCCGAAGACTCGCGGTAAAATATAAAACACAGATTCTTTTAAAAGAACCGGCGCCGGTCGTCCAGAATATTTCGACCGAAAACGCGCCGTTCAAAGGCAATCCGGCGGCGCCCGTGACGGTCGTTATGTTTTCGGATTTTCAATGTTCGGCATGTTCGGCAACGCATCCCGTGCTGCAAAAGGTTCTTGCCGAATATGGCGATAAAATTCGTTTCATCGTCCGCAATTACCCGCTCGTGACGATTCACGAAAACGCTTGGCAAGCGGCGCTCGCGGCAAATGCGGCAAAGGCACAGGGCAAGTTTTTTGAATACACCGAAATTTTATACCGCAATCAGGACGCGCTCGATTTGGCTTCGCTCAAAAAATATGCCGGCGAATCGGGTTTGAATCCGTCGCAATTTGAGTTAGACTTGCAAAGCGAAAAAATCGCCGAAGCCGTTCGCAAAGATCTGGCGGACGGCAAAAATTACGGTATTACGGGCACGCCGACCATTTTTGTCAACGGCATCAAGGTGCGCGTCAATTCGGCGGACGGTTTTCGCGAGGCGATCGATAAAGCCCTGAAAAAATAACATTTTATCATTTATCATTGATCATTTAGCAATTTCATTTGTTCATTGATAGATAAATGATAAATGATAAATGATAAATGAAATTATGCGACTTTATATTTTAATTTTTCTCGTCTTTTTGTTTTCGACCTGCAACGGCACGTCGAATAATAAGAATAAACCCGTAAATTCCAGTAATTCAAATAATGCCGTGAAAAGTTTGAGCGCTCCGGTCGACACATACGAAATCGTCAAGACCTACCAACACGATGATAAGGCTTTTACGCAGGGTCTGGTTTTCGTGAACGGCTTTTTTTATGAAAGCGACGGTGAATACGGTGAATCGAATCTGCGAAAAGTCGAGGTCGAAACCGGTAAGGTCATAAAAAAACAAAACCTTTCGAAAGATTATTTTGCCGAAGGTCTGACTATTTTGAACGACAAAATTTATCAGATCACCTGGCAGGAAAACACGGCTTTTCAATATGACATGGATTTCAAATTGATCAAGGAATTCCGTTATCCGGGCGAAGGCTGGGGCTTGACGAACGACGGCACGAATCTGATCTTAAGCGACGGAACGCACGTTATTCGTTTTATCAATCCCGAAAATTTCGAGACGCTGCGGACGATCGTCGTCAATGATGAAAAAGGCAGACCCTTGATGGATCTCAACGAACTCGAATATGTCAAAGGCGAAATTTGGGCAAACATCTGGCATTCCGAAAAGATCGGCAAACCGAATCATATCGCCCGCATCAACCCGCAGGACGGAAAGCTTCTCGGCTGGATCGATTTGCAGGGAATTTCACCCGACGACGTAAAACGCAGCGACGAAAACACGCTCAACGGCATTGCCTACGACGCGGCGGGCGATCGAATCTTCGTGACCGGCAAACAGTGGAAAAATTTGTTTGAGATCAAGTTAAAACCGAAACAATAAATGACCGAACGAGATAAAGAATTTATGCGCCGCGCGATCGAACTGGCGCAAAACGGGATTGAGGCAAACGACGGCGGACCGTTTGGCGCGATTGTCGTGCGCGATGGCGAGATCATCGGCGAGGGCTGCAACCGCGTCACTTCGACCAATGACCCGACCGCCCACGCCGAAGTTGTCGCGATTCGCGAGGCTTGTCAAAACTTAAATAGTTTCCAGCTCGACGGCTGTGTGATCTACACTTCGTGCGAGCCGTGCCCGATGTGTCTCGGCGCGATCTACTGGGCGCGTCCGGCAAAGATGTATTTTGCCTGCAACCGCGAAGACGCGGCAAACGTCGGCTTTGACGATGATTTTATTTATGATGAGATCGCGCTTCCGATCGAGCAGCGGCGCATCGAAAGCATCAGCATCTTGCGCGACGAAGGTTTAATGGTTTTTGAAAATTGGGCGAATAAATCAGACAAAACCGAATATTAGAATTGGGTTTTGGTTTTCGGGTTTTGGTTTTTGGATAATTTTTTGAGAAATCAAAAAACCAAAGCCAAAACCCAAAACCCAAAAGCCAAAGTTCCAATGGCGAATTTTTTTAATAATTATTTTTTTATTTTTCTGGCGATCCTCGCGGGCATGGCGATGCCGACGCAGGCGACCGTCAACAGCAAGCTCGCCGGTTACGCCGGCAGTCCGATCTCCGCCGCCTTTATTTCGTTCGCGGTCGGAACCGTCGCGCTCTTTGTTTATATGCTTTTGACGGGCGTTCCGCTGAGCAGCCTGACGGCGTCCAAAGACGCGCCGCTCGTGGCGTGGATCGGCGGATTCCTCGGCGCATTCTTCGTCTCGGTGATGGCAACCGTCGTGCCGAAGATCGGCGTCGCGCTCGCCTTTTCGCTGGCAATCGGCGGACAAATGCTCGTCACGCTTTTGATCGATCATTTCGGCTGGCTCGGCGTTCCCGAAAAACCGATCAATTTAATGCGCGTCCTCGGCGCGGCATTAATCACGATCGGCGTGATTTTGATCCGGAAATATTAATATAATGGAAAACGGATAATGGATAATGGATAATAAAAATCATCCGTTGTCCGTTGTCGATTGTCCATTGTCCATTATTAAATGATCAAGTTTATTCTGAACAACCAAGAAATCGAGACCGATTTGCCGAAAGGCTCGACCGTTTTGGATTTTGTGCGTTATCACAAAAATCTGAAAGGCACGAAAATCGGTTGCCGCGAAGGCGATTGCGGCGCGTGCACAATTCTCGTCGGCGAACTAAAAGCGGATTCGGTCAAATACCGCACACAAACTTCGTGTCTGATGCCGCTCGCGAACGCGCACGGCAAACATCTCGTGACTATCGAAGGCATCAATAAAGAAGATGGTGAATTGACCGAAGTTCAGCAAGCGATGGTTGACGAATCGGGCACGCAATGCGGTTTCTGCACGGTCGGTTTTGTGATGTCGCTGACCGGCTTTTGTATTGACGACAATGCCAAGACAAATGAAATGGCGATCAGCGCGATTGACGGAAATATCTGCCGCTGTACGGGCTACAAATCGATCGAACGCGCCTGTTCGTCAATCGTCAATCGTCAATTGTTAATCGCTCAAAATGCAAATATTTTGGAAAGCGCAATCGAGCGAGAAATCGTTCCTGAATATTTTTCAGGAATCAAAGAACGAATCTCAAACCTCAAATCTCAAAACCAAAAACCAAAAACCAAAAACCAGAAACCAAAAGCCTTCGTCAGCGGCGGAACCGATCTGTATGTTCAACGCCCCGAAGAATTGGTTCATTCCGACGCGGAAAATCTTTTTGATAATGATGATCTGAGATTTATCCGTGAGGCGGGCGAATTTATCGAGCTCGGCGCGTCAACGGTCGTCACGGATCTGCTCGAATCCGAAGTGATGCAGAATCTTTTTCCGCTTCTTTACAAACACTTGAAACTGGTTTCGTCAACACCGATCCGCAATATGGCGACGCTCGCCGGTAATTTTGTCAACGCTTCGCCGATCGGCGATATGACCGCCTGGTTTTTGGCTTTAGACGCGGAAATCGAATTGTCAGAAACATCTGCGGTAGCGGATGGTTTAAGCCCAAACACTCGAACAATCGCGCTCAAAGATTTCTATCTCGGCTACAAAAAACTCGCCAAACGGGAAGATGAATTCATCTCGAAAATCCGTTTCCGCCAAGATTTCACGCATTTTAACTTTGAAAAGGTCTGCAAACGAACCTTTTTGGATATCGCTTCGGTCAACACGGCGATCTCTTTGTCAGTAGCGGCGGCATCAACCGGTGCGTTGATCATCGAACAAGCGCACGTTTCCGCCGGCGGCATCGCACCCGTTCCATTATATTTGCGAAAAACTTCCGATTTTCTGCGCGGCAAAGAAATCAACGAAGCGATAATCAACGAAGCCGCTGAAATCATGCAAACCGAGATCAGCCCGATCTCCGACGTGCGCGGTTCGGCGCATTATAAAAGATTGCTCGCGCGACAACTTTTCACGGCGCATTTTGCCGAACTGTTCGGAGTCGAGGCGGAGCCTCAGAATTGAGAGTGGTCGAACGGAAAGGCAGCGCCTTTCCGCACATCAGAACGGCAGAGCCGCGTTCGATTGAAGGACTTCATTCTTTGCCAAATAGGAAAATAACTTGAATGACTTTTTTGACAATAAATTAAACTGAATTAGCTTTTTTGCAGATGAGTAAAGTTAAAAGAAGATGTTTTTTCGCCCGTTATTCGGTTTATAATTTGATTGTCACATTTAGATTTTTTTTTGCGGCTCTGCCGCTTCGATGTGCGGAAAGGCTTTGCCTTTCCGGGCAATTAAAAACTCTTTGAGGCGGCGCCTCGTTCTTAGCAATGCGAATTTCGAAAGATAATCCTTTTTATTATCTGACTTCGGTCGCAAATAATCGTCTACCCGTTTTTCGCACCGATAAATTAAAGGAAATTACCGTCAAGGCTTTCGATGAAGCGCGAAAATCTGCCGGAATTCTCATCTTTGCGTATGTTTTAATGCCCGATCATTATCATCTGATTTCGGATTCGAGCCGCAAACCGTCGGAAGTTCTGCGATATGTCAACGGTATCACGGCGCGGCGCGTGATTGATTATTTGAAAGAAAATAAATTTGAAAGCTCGCTCGAAAAATTGAAACAGGAAACAAAGAAACGTGAATATAAATACTCGCTTTGGGAACATCATCCGAATGCTTTTCTGTTGACATCGGAGGCGCCTCTGATGCAAGAGGTCAATTATATCCATCAAAATCCGGTGCGCGCCGGATCGGTTGAAAAAGCGGAAGATTATTTATATTCGAGCGCCCGGGTTTGGCAAAAGAACCCGATCGATAACGAGCCTTTGACGGTTGATGTTGATAAAATAACCTGGCGTGAGGCGTAGCCTCAAAAGCAAGGGAAAGCTCGCCGGAAAGGCTCAGCCTTTCCGCACATCGGGCGGCAGAGCCGCAAGAGCATTATTTATAGATTAAATCTGTTTTTCAAAGATTGCCGGTGCGCCAACTTTTCACGGCGTATTTTGTTTGATTTGTAATGATTGACTTTAAAGAAATTAGAAAACTATTTGATGTTTGGGATAATTCTTTCGGTTTTTCTGAA
>CADEFG010000208.1 GCA_902826505.1 uncultured Acidobacteriota bacterium | reverse complement strand
ATCGCGCAGAACAATCCGGCGATCGCCTGGATGGCGTACACGATTCACGGCAACGAATCGGCGTCGTTCGAAGCGATGATGCAGGTCGTTTACCAGCTCTCGGCATCGAACGAAAGATCGACGCTCGACATTCTGGATAAATCGGTCGTCCTCATAATTACGGGCGAAAATCCCGACGGGCACGAAAGGTTCGTCACCTGGTATAACTCGGTCGCGACCGGCAACGCCGACCGGTTCGCGCTCGAACACCGCGAACCGTGGTCGATCTGGGGCAGATACAATCATTATCGGTTTGATCTCAATCGCGACAATATTGCCGCGACGCAGAAGGAAACCCAAAATATGCAAAAGGCTTATTTTGAATGGAATCCGCAGCTCGCGGTCGACCATCACGGACAGCCTTCGCAGTATTTTTTCCCGCCGACCGCGCTGCCGATCAATCCGAATCTGCCGCAGCCCGTGACGAACCGCTGGATGGACATTTTCGGACGCGCCAACGCCGCCGCCTTTGACCGCAACAAGTGGGATTATTACAACCGCGATATTTTCGATCTTTATTATCCGGGTTACTGGGATTCGATGCCGGCGATGAACGGCGCGGTCGGGATGACTTATGAAACCGACGGCGGCGGCTTTAAAGGCTTGCGCTGGACGCGCGACGACGGTTCGATCGTCACCTTGCGTTCGGCGATCGCTAAACATTACGTCGCTTCGATGACGACGCTCGAAACGCTTGCCGCGAACAAAGCCCAGCGTTTGCAGGATTTTTATGATTTTCGTAAAAACGCGCTCGCCGAAAACGACAAGCTCAAACGAATCGTCATCATTCCCGACAAAGACCGCGTCAAAACTGCCGAGATGATCGAAGTTTTGCTGCGGGCGCGAATCGAGATCAAGGTTGCGGTCAATCAGATTTCTTCAACGACGGCGCACAGCTACGACCGCAAAGATGCGCCGCGCGAAACCAAATTTTTCCCCGCCGGCTCGTTTATCATTGATCTCAATCAACCGCAGAAAAAACTTATCAAAGCGTGGCTCGAACAGGACACGCCGCAGGACGACGCTTTTGTCCGCGACGAAATGGCGAAATTCAAACGCAACGAAATGCGCGGACGCTCCGCCGTCAAGGAAGATTATCGCTTTTACGACATTACGGCTTGGAATATGCCGCTCGCGTTCGGCGTTGACGCGTATTGGATGGAAGACGCCTCGGCTGCCGACGCCACCCGAGAGGTCACCAACGAATATCTCCAGAGTATCAAAACGGGTTCGGTTTCGGGGCGCGCACAGATCGCCTACATCATTCCGTACGAATCGGACGGCGCGGGCGCGATGGCGATCCGGCTTTTAAAAGAAGGTTTCCGCGTCAATTGCGCGATCCGGACGATGAACGCGGGCGGGCGCAACTGGAATCGCGGAACATTCGTCGTGCGGGTGACGCGCAATCCCGAAACGGTTCACGAAGCCGTCAATCGTTTATCGAAAGAACTCGGCGTCAATGTCACGGCGGTCAACACGGGTTACGCCGAAGAAGGTGACACGCCGGTCGGCGGTGAAAACGTTTATTCGCTGACCCAGCCGCGCATCGCGATGGTTGCCGACGAAGGCATCGACCAGACGAGCTTTGGTTCGATCTGGTGGACGCTCGACCGCTACGGCATCCAATTTACACCGATGACGATCGGCAGCATCAAGAGCGGCGCGCTTAAAAATTACAACATCCTGATCTTGCCCGACGGTTCGGCGGGACGTTATTTCAGCAGTTTCGGAAGCAGCGGGATCGCCGGATTAAAAGAATGGGTACAAAACGGCGGAACGCTGATTACGGTGCGCGGCGCATCGGTTTTTGCCGCGCTCAAGGATGTCGGGCTGACTTCATCAAAACTCGTCGGCAGCGAAGACGATGAAGAAAAGGGCAAGATTCCCGAAGACGAGGACGCGGACAAACGCAAGGAAGCCGAAACAAAACCGTCGCCGTCGCCGACCCCGCGCAAAAGCGACAACAAACGGCTCGAACCCGAACCGCGTCCGACCCCCGAAATGAAAAGCGACAAACAGGACTGGCAGCCGCCGGTTCTGCCGCCGATCGCTTCGCCGTCGGCAACCGCGGGCAAAGTTCCCGAAGGCATTCCGGGCGCGATCATGCGGGCGACGGTTGACCGGACAACCTATCTGACCTACGGTTTGGAACAGGACGAACTGCCCGTTTTGCTCTCGTCGGGTTATTTTTTCCGTTATTCAAAAGAAGGCACGAACGCTTTGATCTTTGACGCGAAACCGAAAAAGCCGCTGACGATCTCGGGTTTCGTCTGGGAAGGCAACACCGAAAAATTATTACGCGGCACCGCTGCCCTGATCGACGAGCCGAACGGCGGCGGGCACGTTATTATGTTTGCCGACGAACCTTTTTTCCGCGGCATTTTCCGTTCGGTGACGCGTCCGTTTTTTAACGCGATGCTCTTTAACAACACTTTTTAAGAGCGGTGAAAGTTGTATGATCGGTAAAATAAAAAGTCAAAACGACCGGCGGGCAACGGATCGGTTTGGCGGCAACTTGCCACGACGCGGCGAAATTTTGCAGAATTAGATTATTTACAACAAGGAGGGTTTTGTTTTTTATGTTCACAATTCGCGCTAAATACACCGACACGGTCGAGGTTTTGACGAGTCTCGAGGCGGTCCGCGCATTTTTTGCCGACATTCGCAATTTCGTCGAGCTGATGCCCGAAGTCGAGAGTATTCACACCGACGCGAAAGGCGTAACACATTGGAAAATCCGCGCCGATATTCCGTTTGCCGGGGTGATGATGCAGAGATTCGCCGTCCAGCTCGCCGAAAACAGCGAGGACCGGATCGAATGGTCGCCGATCGAAGGCGAAACAAAGAATCTGATGCGCTATGCCGCCGATTTTTTTGAAAAAAGCGCGAACATCACGCTTGTCAATTTTACGCAGATGGTCGAATTGCGGCGCAATTCTGCCAGAGAATTACATATTTTAGCCGGTGTCGCGGGCGAAGCGATCATCAGCCACGAAATGACCAAACGCATCTCAAGGATGCTCGGAACTTTTGTTCAGAAAGCCAAGGAAAAACTGGAGAGATAATATGAAAAAGCTATTTTATTTGACGATTTTAACTTTTATTTGCGGTGTTTGCGCGTCGGCTCAATTGACGCTGCCGCGTGAATCGCAGCGGCAGGAAGTTTCGCAGACCGTCGGCGATACGCGGATTTCGATCGTTTATCATCGCCCGAATTCAAAGGGTCGGACGATTTGGGGCTGTCAGACAAACGATGTGATTCCGAAAGGCGGTGTCAATTATCCGTGCCTCGTTCCGAACGGGCAGGTTTGGCGCACCGGGGCGAACGAGAACACGACTTTTGAAGTCAATAATGAAGTTAAAATCAACGGTCAAACTTTGCCCGCCGGAAAATACGGCTTGCACACGATTCCGAACAAGGATGAATGGATCGTGATTTTCAGCAAAACCAATAATTCCTGGGGAAGTTTTTCGTACGACGCGAAACAGGATCAATTGCGCGTCAACGTCAAACCGCAAACCGCCGAGACGCAGGAAACGATGTCGCTCGGTTTTGAAAATATCAAAGCGACCACCGCTGATGTCTCGATTCGCTGGGAAAAACTGCGCGTGCCGTTTACGGTTGATATCGGCGATATGCAGCCCAGAATTCTGAGCTATATTCGGGAATCGATGAAAAACTTAAAAGCCGAAGATTTCCGCTCGCCGCTCGACGGGGCAAATTTTGTTTTCAACAATAAAATGACCGCCAATTATACGGAAGCGATCGGTTGGCTCGATACTTTGCTGCAAAAGCGGGAAACGCCGAACGCGCTCGGTTTAAAGGCGAATCTGCTTGCCGAAACGGGCAAAACAGCCGACGCGATCACGACCGCCGAAAAAGCGCTGGCGCTTGCCAAGACGATCAACCCGCCGCCGAACACCGCCGCGCTCGAAAAGAAACTCGCGGAATGGAAGGCGAAGAAATAATTATTTGACAACGGATTACACGGATTACACGGATTTGGGGAAATGTTTGGGCAATCAGGAAGACAAACTTTCGACTTTCTTGATCACAATTATGCCGGTTGTTCAATCACAACCTTAATAAAAACTTGGATTTAATCTGTGAAATCGGTGAAATCCGTTGTCAACACCCTAAAAAAAGCCTAAAGAATTTATTGGCAAAATTTATTCCGAAGTCTTGCAGGGTTTGTTCGATGCGGTGTCGGCTAATTGCTGAGCGAGCGCGTTTTGATTTGCCGAGGGTTTGACGATATCGGTCACGCAAGCCGAATTTTTCGTGATTTTGGCAACAACCAGATAAGACGTGTTTTTGGTCGAATCTTCGGGATTTTCCGAAGCGTTATAGCGCATGATCAAAGCAAACGGCGTGACGGTTTTGCCGCTTCGAGTGACGCGCCATTCCGCTTTTTCGCCGAGCGCGGAAAAACCGCTCGAAACGACCGACCAGAGTTCGAGTTCGTATTTTTTCTTGTTCGGGGCGATGACGTTGACGGTTTGCCGCAGATCGCCTTCGAGCAGTTCGAGACTGAAACCGCCGATGCCTTTACAAACTCCGCGATAGCTTCCGCCTTCGTCCGCCGTTGCCTCGACGGTTTTACAATTTTTGTCGGAAAGACTTGTGTAAATGCTTTCCGCTTTTTTTGTTTGCCCCATCGCGATGCCCGAAAAGATTGTTAAAATTACCGCGAATATTTGAAATTTTTTCATAGATTTTTTTCTTGTCTTCGGTCATTGAAACATAAAGCGGAATTAAAGAAAAGGTTGGGTCGCGGTCGCCTTGCCCAAAAACGAGAAAAACGTCGAAATCGTCAATCGTTAACCATTCGGAAAAATTTCCTGCCGGGTTCACGATTTAAGGTTTTATTCGATTTTCGATTGACGATTCCCGATTAACGACCGCTCCGATTTTTTGTGAAAAGCCGTCAATCAACTCGCCTGAATGGCTTTTGTTTCATCTTCATCAGAATACGGGTTGTGCAGATGCACCGGCTCGACTTTTTTGCGCAGACGCATATTCAAAATTTCGACGATCACCGAAAACGCCATCGCAAAATAAATGTAGCCTTTCGGGATTTTCTGGTGAAAGCCTTCCGCCAGCAGCGTCACGCCGATCAATAGTAAAAAGGCGAGCGCGAGCATTTTGACGGTCGGGTGTTTTTGGACGAACGCGCCGATCGAACCCGCGAAAAGCATCATCGCGATGATCGAAACAACGACCGCCGCGATCATGATCGCCACTTTATCGACCATCCCGATCGCCGTGATCACCGAATCGAGCGAGAAAACAATATCGAGCAGCGTGATTTGAACGATCACGCTCGCAAAAGACGCGTAAACCTTTTTCGAAGCGTGTCCTTCTTCGCCTTCGAGCGAGCCGTGAATCTCGTGCGTCGATTTGGCGATCAAAAATAATCCGCCGATGATCAAGATCAGATCGCGTCCCGAAACCGGATGATTAACGATCGGCAGCGAAAAAAGCGGCTCGGTCAGACCCATCACCCAGGACAGCGAGAACAACAGAATGACACGCATCAGCAAAGCCATCGTAAGTCCGATATAGCGCGCTTTGGATTGTTGTTCGGGCGGAAGTTTGCCCGACAGAATCGAAATAAAAACGATGTTGTCGATCCCGAGAACGAGTTCCAGAACCGAAAGCGTTGCGAATGCGATCCATATTTGCGGATCTGCCAGCCAAGAAAAATCCATTAAAATTTTCTCCCAATGTTCGTTAAAATTTGTAGAACTTGGAAAAGTTATAGCGAATTTTTCGGCACAACTCAAATTTTGTCTTTGAAATAAGTTTTTTCGGGCGAGTATTTACAGGTTTGAAATTCCGATGGTCAAATCAGTTTAATCACGACTTTGATCGATTTTTCTGATCGATTCAGGGTTCCAAACCGATCTTGCGAACTAATTCGGCGTAGCGCGGATCGTCGCGCAGATTGTCGAATGCCGGCTCGATCTTAAATTGGAGGATCGCCGGGTCGCGCGCTTCAAAAGTTTTTTCGAGCCACGCGAAAGCCTCGTCTTTTTGTCCGAGACGCGCATAAAGACTGGCAAAGACTGTTGGATTTGGCGGCGAGTTTTTAGCTTTCGTCGTCATAACTTCAAGATTTTTAAGCAGAAAGCCGCGCCATCCCGAAACTCTGAACGCATCGCGCATTTCGGCTATTTTCTCCGGCGAACTTCCTCTGAACTGCATGATTTTCAAAGCGGTTTCGACGGCTTGCGGATACATTCCGCTTTGCGCATAGATCGTGTAAAGCGAACTCAAAGAGCTGTCGTCATCGGGTTCGATCGCCGTCAGGTTTTGAAAATGGCGGATCGCCTGATCGTATTGCCGCGTATAGTAAAAAAGCCGTCCTCTGCCGACATTGATGGTCATCGAGCTCGGATCAAGCTGGCGCGCCTTTTCCATTTCAGCGGTCGCTTCGTCAAAACGTCCCGCCGACATCAGAAACCAGCCGTAGGCTTGCCGAATCCAGGCGACATTCGGATTCAGCTCGATCGCTTTTTTAAATTCTTTTTCCGCCGTCGTCCAGTCGAATTCATACTGGTATTTAAGTTCCGCCAAAGCGTTGTGCGCCTGCGCCAGATTGTTGTCGATTTCCAAAGCCTTCATTATTTCGGGACGCGCTCGCAATTCCGCTTCCGCCATCGAAATTTTGCGATGACCGCTGAGCATTATGTAACAATCGGCTTTGCCGATATAAGCGAGTGCGAAATTCGGGTCTTTTTCGAGCGCCTGCCGGAAATATTCCAAACTCCGTTCGATCCAGTTCTGCCGTCTGCCGTGCCAGAGAAGCTGACCTCGCAGAAACAGTTGATAGGCTTCCGCGTTTTCCGTGTAATGTTTGATCAGCTGTTCTTTTTCGCGGCGGCTTAAATGCAGCGCCAGCGCATTGGTTATGCGTTCGGCGATCGAGTCCTGGACTTTGAAAATATCGGTAAAATTTTCGTCGAACTGTTCCGACCAAAGCGTCGCTCCATTATTCCGGACATCGGTTAAACGCACCGTGATCCGGACGCGCTCGCCGGCTTTTTGAATACTGCCGTCAAGCACCGCTTCCGTCTGAATCTCGCGACCGGCATTGACCGGATCTTGCTGGAGGTCGGTGTATTTTCGCACCGCGCTCATCGGTCGGACGACGAGCTGGTCGAGATTGCTGAGCCGCGTGATGAGCGTTTCTGCCATCCCCATTTCGAGCGATTCGTCGCGGCTTTCGGCATTCAAAGGCTTAAACGGCAGAACGGCGATCGAACGAATCGGCGCGGGCGCAATTTCGCCGGATTTTTGACGCATCGCCAGCCAAAAGATAAAAGCCGCGATCGTTATCAATCCGGCAACCGATAAAGCCAAACCGGTTCTTGAATAAACAAACCGCGAAGCCTTTTTTTTAGGCGAGCTTTTTTTTGTTTCTTCAACGGGTTCGGACATTTGCCGGACGGCAGAATGTCCGTTGAGAAAACTTTGAACGGGTTTTTCAATGAGTTCGGCGATCAAGCGATAGCCGCGTTTCGGAACGGTTTCGATATAACGCGGCGCGTCTGCCGAATCCGCGAGCGCGTGACGGATTTCCTTGATGACTTTTGTCAAAGCGTTGTCGCTGACAAACGTTTCTTTCCAAACCTCGTTAAATAATTCTTGTTTTTCAACGATCCGACCGCTGTTTTCGAGGAGAAAAAGCAGAACGTCAAAAGCGCGCGGCGTTAATGAAATTGGCGCTCCGTTTTTTTTTACGCGAAAATTTGCGCGGTCAACTTCGAGGTCGTCGAACCGGTAAATACTTTCATTTTTGGAGACCGTTAAATTCACTTTAAATTCACGAATTATTTGCCAACCGCCGAACAAAACTTTTCCGATCACGCCTTTGATAAAGATACACCGTCAATCCGAAATTTGTGACATCGAAATCGCCGCAGAACATTCGATTTTTGGAACGTA
>CADEFG010000207.1 GCA_902826505.1 uncultured Acidobacteriota bacterium | reverse complement strand
CCAATCGCGGTTGTCGTCGTGCCCGGCGTAATGGTGATAAAGCTCGGGCGGCGAAGTGCCTTCGGATTTTGTGCCGAGCGTTTTGCGATACCAGTTGGCGACAATGTCGATGCCGTCGGGATTCGGCGAGGGAATCAGTAGCAAAACCGTGTTGTCGAGAATTTCTCTGGTCGTTTCATCCGTCGCGGTGGCAAGTTCATAGGCAAGATTCATCGACATCTGCGAGGCGACGATCTCGGTCGAATGGATCGAACAGGAAATCGAAACGATCGTTTTGCCGTTTTTTATTAAGGTTTCGAGTTCCGCCGCGTCTTTCACCGTGTTCGGGTTAGCGAGTTTGGCGTTGATCTGGCGAAGTTTTTCGAGATTTTTAATATTGCCCGGCGAAGAAATAAAGGCGACGATCAGCGGTTTGCCGAGCGTCGATTTACCGATTTCACGAACCAAAACCTGATCGCTTTTGGCGTCGAGTTTTTGGAAATAATTCGTGATCTGCGACCAGTCGGCGATGGTTTTATCGTCGGTCGGCTGAAAACCCAAAACCGATTTCGGCGTCGGAACCTGTGCCTGGGCAATGGACAACGAATAATGGGCAATGAACAATAAAGCGAAAACCTGAAAAAACCGGCTGACCACCGACCACCGACCGCCGACCGCTAAATTTGAAATTTGAAATTTGAAATTTGAAATAAACGAATTTGCTTTTAGACTATAAATCATGCAAAACCTTTCCCTTGAGTTAATTCGAGAAAACAAGAAATTAATTTTTCCTGTCAAAGAGTCTAACAAATCGCGTCTGTTCGGCAAACTTTACTATTGGTGGTGCTGGTTTGCGGCGGCGATTTTGCTGCTCGTCGTCGGCACGCCGTCGATCGCTTTTATGTGGCTCATCAACCGCCGTGTCTGGCTTTACCCGTTTGCTTTGTGGGGCGCGCGAACGTGGCTCAAGCTGTGCGGTGCAAAGGTTGAGGTGCGCGGAAAGGAAAATCTCAAAACGGGCGAAAATTATGTTTTTATCTCGAATCACCGTTCGTATCTCGATACCGCGACGCTTTTCGCGCACACCAGCCGCCGGATCGGTCTGGTCGCCAAAAAGGAACTTTTGAAAGTGCCGATTCTCGGCGTCGGAATGGGTTTTGTCAATATTATCGCGATCGACCGGACAAACGCCGAAAAGGCTTTGCAGTCAATGAAAAAAGCGCGTGAAGTGATGGATGAAGGCTATTCGTTCGGTGTTTTTACGGAAGGCACACGCGCGCTGCCGGGCGAGCTTTTGCCGTTTAAAAAAGGCGCGTTTCATCTCGCGCTGCAAACCGATGCGCCGATCATTCCGGTCGCGATCAAAAATACTGATTGGATGATGGGCAAAAAAACGGGCATCGCTTACGGCGGAACGATCGAGATGGTTTTGCTGCCGCCGATTGAAACAAAAGGCGCGGAAGCCGAAGATTTGATGGAGCTCTTGAGAAAAACGCGCGAAGCGATTGCCGAAGAACTTAATCAATGAACAATGGATAATGGATAATTATTTTTGATTTAATTATCCATTATCCATTATCCATTATCCGTTAATTTAAGGTTTTTTCGGCGTCGGCGTTGGCGTCGGTTTGGTTTCTTCCTTGACTTCAACTTCGTCATCGAGGATCTTGACGTCGCTTCTGCCGACCCGATAGTTGGCATATTTGACGCGAATCCTCATGCGGACAACTTGTCCGCTGTCAAAAACCAGTTCGTCATCGGAGGTTGAAAAAACCGGAAACCAGTATTTTCCGTCGATACTGTCGCGCCAGGTTTCCATGATCGGAAAACGCTCTTTGCCTTCGGGCACGGCTCTGCCTTTCGATTTGACGATCATCAGATCCTGATCGTCAACCCAAACTCTGCCCGAAAAGAATTTCTGACTGGTTTTTTTCCAGTCGGGAATCACTTTTGGCGAAACGTCGAAAACATAAAGATCGAGCTCATCGATCTTTTCCTTTCCGACGAACGTAAAATTATATTGATTAATATATTTTGGTTCGACGGCAAACGGGTTGATGCCGCCGAGATTTTCCAGATCGGCGGCGGTGAACTGAACTTCCGTCAACGTCGGAACAGGGAAATAAAGAATCTTTTCAAAACGCGTGCCGTCTTCATTAAATGTCAAATACGAATCGCGCTGATAGGTTCCGGTAATTTGCCCGCCGAGACCGACGGTTTGGATTTTGGCGTTGCGGTTGAAGGCATAAACACCGAGCGCCTGCCGAAAATTGAATTCGTTCTGCGTAAATTTTTTGATGATCTTATCAATTTCCGTCTGGCTCAGATCGGTTTTGACGACATTCGACGTTTGCGCAAAAATACCGACTGCCGAAAAACAAAAAGCCAGTAAACTAAATAAAATTATTCGTTTTTTCTTCATAACAATTGTCTTAATTAAAAAGCTATCAAAGTAGATGCAAAAAAAATTCAAAAAGATGGTACCAGTTGCGGACAAAATAAAAAAGAACCGCATGGGAATTATTATCTCACACGGTTCTTTTTGAGTTCGGCTGAAAATTGTATTTAGTGTAGATTCGCTGCCGCGACCGGAAAATCAAAGTTTTGTCCCCAGCGATAATACATCATCGAATTGTCGCTCGATTTCAAGCCAAAGAAATTAAAACCGCCGTTCGTGTCGTTTTGATAAACCGTCGGATCGGATTTTTCGGCTCTCTTATAAGCGTTGTTCTAAATTTAAAAACATCGTAACCTCTGTTGTTTTAGTGATTTGTGTGTTTGGGGTTTTATTCCGCAAATAATTATTGCTTTTGTTTGAATTATTTTGATCCCGTTTTTGCTGCGAATCCGTTATTGGTATTGAAAGCTAAATTTTTTTCGATTACGAGGTGAAATATAAATGAAATTAGATAAATTTTTTGTAGCGTTTTTGGCATTGATTCTTTTTACAAATCCTATTTTGGCGATTGGCGGAGATAAGAATTCTGACGATAAATCCAATCTGACGCCGCCGCAGTATCAGATTTTTGACATCGGGGTGACGCAGAACGGCGATTCGGCATCGCAAGGTTTGGGCGTCTCGGTCGGCGCTGTCGGCGTCGGACGTTCGCTCCGAACGGGCGGCTCACAAGCCTTCAGCTGGAAGAACGGCGGTGGAATTGTCGGATTGCCGAATCTTGCCGGACGCAATTTTTGTGTTTCAAACGGTGCAAATGACTTCGGTTTTGTCGCCGGAGCTTGCTCTACCACCGTTTCAGGCTCCGGTCGGCTGCCCGTGATCTGGCAGAACGGAACGGTTTCGCAGCTTCCGATGCCGGCAGGTGAAACGCTCGGCGATGCGAACGACGTCAATGCTTCCGGCATCGCGGTCGGTTCGGTTAATAGCAGCAACTCACAACGGGCTGTCATTTACAGTAACGGAATTGCAAATATTATCACGCAGACGACCGCTAACGGCAGTTTTTTCCGGACGGCATTTAGAATTAATGACCTCGGGCAAGTCGTTGGACAAGGAATTGATCCGACCAACGCCGCCCGCAATGTCGGAATCGTCTATGACCTCGGTAGCAGTTCCGCCATTGAAGTCGGCGCGCTTCCGAATGCCAACGGCGCGTTGGCATTCGATGTCAGCAACACCGGTTTTGTCGTCGGTTCGAGTATGATGAATCAAGGTTCCGGGATGCCGTTTATCTGGTCGCAGGCAAACGGAATGACGGCGATTCCGCTTCCGGTCGGCACCGGACAAGGTTCGGCACGAGCGGTCAATTCAGACGGTTGGGCAGTCGGAACCGCATCTTCGGCGTTCGCCATTCCTTTTCTTTACGACGGCACCGCGACCTATCGTCTGCAGGATTTGATTCCCGCCGGAACGGGTTGGGATTTATCAACCAATACTTCTTCGGCGGCGCTCGGCATCAGCGATAATAAAGTAATCGTCGGAACGGGCGTTTTGAACGGACAGGTTCGCGCTTTCGCAATGATTCCGGTGATAAATGTTTCGGTCGGCGGGCGTGTTCTGACGGCAAGCGGCAATCCTGTCCGAAATGCTTTCGTGACAATATCGGGCGGAAATTTGCCGTCACCGGTTACCGTGCGAACAGGTAGTTTCAGCTACTACAATTTTTCGGGATTACAGTCGGGCGCGACCTACACAGTCACGGTTACCGCCGCTAAATATAACTTTGCGCAACCATCGCAAACGATCACGCCTCTATCCAATGTTAGTGATTTTAATTTTACGGCAGAACCGTAAAATTAAATCAAATTTGAATATTAAAATCCCCCTCAGGTACCGGTACCTGAGGGGGATTTTTTTTCAGAAAAATTTTCGGTTTTTTTTGAAAAGAGTATAATGAGGCGAGAAACCAAAACGGAGAAAGGATTTGGACGCGAATCAATCAAAAGAGATCACCGTCATTTTGAAGGATTGGAGCAGCGGCAACCGCGCGGCGGCGGACAGTTTGATCTTGCTCGTTTACCAGGAATTGCGGCGCATCGCGGCGAGTTATCTGCGCCAGCAGCGCGTTGATCACACGCTTCAGCCGACCGCGCTCGTCCACGAAGCGTATCTCAAACTGGTCGATATTTCCGAGGTCAACTGGCAAGACCGCGCCCATTTTTTTGCGGTTGCCGCGCAAACGATGCGTCATATTCTGGTCGATCACGCGCGCGCGCTCTTGAGCGACAAACGCGGCGGCGCAGCGCAAAAACTCGCGCTCGACGAAGCGATCGGGCTTTCAACCGACAATAATCAGGATATTGATCTGCTCGCACTCGACGAAGCCCTGAAAGAACTCGCGACCTTTGACGAAAAACAAAGCCGGATCGTCGAACTCAGATTTTTCGGCGGGTTGACGGTTGAAGAAACCGCCGTCGTCATGAAAATTTCACCGGCGACCGTCAAACGCGAATGGGCGACGGCGCGGGCGTGGCTGTTTAGAAGGATGAAGAAGGAATTTAATTCAGCGCAAAAATAGTCCGGCAATCGCTTATTTTTAATTCTTCTTTTTGGGGCTTTGCGGGCAATCAGAATTTTTCCCGCAAAGCCGCTGGTGGCGCAAAGAAAGAATTTTGGTTTTTTTGAATAGCCTGCAAGATATTCCGCGTTTTATTTTTATGCTCGACCCTGAACGCTGGCAGCAAATTAAAGAGATTTTTCAAGCCGCGATGGAATTGCCCGTGGCAGTGCGGCAGGAATTTATTCGGGCTGAATGCGGTGATGACGAAACATTGCGCTCGGAAGTCGAATCAATGCTCGACGCGCACGACGAAGCGGGCGATTTTATTGCGGCGCCCGCGCTGACCTTTGTTAGAAATTTGGTCACCGACGAACCGCGCATTTCGCGGATCGGACAAACTTTCGGCGCGTACCGGCTTGAAAAAGAGATCGGGCGCGGCGGGATGGGCGCGGTTTATCTGGCGGAGCGTGCCGACCGGGAATTTGAAAAAAAAGTCGCGATCAAGCTCATCAAACGCGGTTTCGACACGGACGAGATCATCAATCGGTTTCGCGCCGAACGCCAGATCCTCGCCGCGCTCGAACATCCGAATATTACGCGTTTGATCGACGGCGGCGCGACCGACGACGGTTTGCCGTATCTCGTGATGGATTATGTCGAAGGTTTGCCGCTCACGAAATACGCGGACGAAAATCGGCTTTCGATCGAAGAACGGCTCAAACTTTTTCTGCAAATCTGCGCGGCGGTTTCTTACGCGCATCAAAATCTGATCATTCACCGCGATCTGAAACCTTCAAATATTCTCGTGACGGCGGACGGTGTGCCGAAACTGCTTGATTTCGGAATCGCCAAGCTGACCGTTTCAAACAACGAAACTCTGACCGCCGGAGAAAATACCGCGACGCGGGCGATGACACCCGAATACGCATCGCCCGAACAACTTCTCGGTCAAACCGTGACGACCGCCGCCGATATTTATAGTTTAGGCGTCGTGCTTTATGAACTTCTGACCGGCACGCGCCCGTTTCGTTTGAAAAATCATTCCGCCGAAGAAATCTCGCGCATCATTACCGAAAGCGAACCGCTTCGACCATCGGCAATGTTGAGTCGAAAGTTTAGAGAAAATTCCGCCAATCCAAAATCCAAAATCCAAAATCCAAAATTGTTAAGAGGCGATCTCGACAATATTATTCTGATGGCGATGCGCAAGGAATCCGCACGCCGTTATTCGTCGGTCGAGCAATTCGCCGGAGACATTCGCCGTTATTTAAACGGTTTGCCGGTCATCGCCCGGGAAGATACGTTTTCTTACCGTGCTTCGAAATTCGTCACGCGCAACAAAGCCGGAGTCGCCGCCGGGACGGGGATTTTGCTGTCGCTCGTCGGCGGACTCGGCGCGACCGTTTACCAGGCGCGAAAGACGCGGCGGCAACGCGATAAAGCCGAGCGGATCAACAAATTTTTGCAAAAAATGCTTGCTTCGGCAGATCCGCGGGCGCAGGGCAAAGATGTCAAAGTTGTTCGAATTTTGGAGCTTGCCTTGCAAAACATCGAAAAGGATTTTGCGGACACGCCGGAAATCGCGGCGGATTTGCGGACGACCATCGGGTTGACTTTTCTCAGTCTCGGACAGCTCGATTCAGCCGAAACTCATTTGCGGGCGGCGCTGGAAATTCGAAAAGCGCTGTTCGGCATTGAAAATCACGAAACGGCGCTCAGTTTGAATAATTTCGGACGGCTCCGGCAAGCGAAAGGCGAGCTGCACGAGGCGGAAAAGTTGTTTCGGCAAGCGCTTGCGGTTTTGCGTCGCGCGCACCGCGCCGATGTTCTCGATATTGCTTCCGTGCTTGGAAATCTCGGTTATCTTTTGATGCTCGAAGCCAAATATGAAGAAGCGAAAAATGCGCATTACGAAGAACTGGAAATTTTACGCGGGCATCTCGGCGAAGATCATCCCGATTTTGCGCGAACGCTCAGCAATCTGGCGAATATTTATTCGGTCACGGGCGCTAAGCAAACCGCCGAGCCGCTCCACCGGCAAGCGCTCGGCATCACGCAAAAATTTTACGGCGGCGAACATCCGGATGTCGCTCTCGCGATGCTTCATCTAGCGATCACGATTTCCGCGCGCAAACCCGACGAAGCCGAAAATTTGTTTCGCCGAACGCTCGGGTTGCGCCGCCGTTTTTTCGGTGATGGACACACCGAAACCGCCTGGTCGCTTTATTATCTCGGCGACATTCTGCACCGGAAAGGCGATTACGAACAAGCCGCCGATTGTGCGCGTGAGATTTTAAGTTGGCGGATTCTGTCGATTCCCGATACTCATTCGGTTATCAACAGCTCGTTGATAATGCTGGCAAGATGTTATCTGGCAACCGATCGCGCGGCGGAAGCCGAAACGCTTTTGCGCGAATGTTTAGCGCTCCGGCAGAAGACCTTGCCGCCCGGACACTGGCTGATCGCGACGACCAAAGGCTATCTGGCGGAAAGTTTCCTGAGATTGGAAAGATTCGCCGAAGCCGCGCCGTTATTGGAGGAAAGTTATCTGGTTTTACTGGAAAAGCTCGGCGCAGACCACGAACATACCAAACAGGCGCGGAAAAGATTGGAAAGTTTTCGGCGCGGTTCGAACGGAAACACTGAATAAAAGGTTTAAAAAGAAAATGCGGGGATTTTGTAAATCGACATTACAAAATCCCCGCATTTTTTATTTTTCGGAAAAGATTACATTTTTAATAACCTTACGGTCTGTAATCGATTCTTTCGCCGTTGTCGGTGCGCGTCGTGCGGATTCCATTACCGAGTTTTCTGACTTTTGCAGTTGCGCCGTTGATGGTCATCACATCGCCGTTTATTGTGCCGTAACTCATTGAACCTTCCATATTTACCGTGACATTGCCGTTGGCATTGATGGTCAGCGTGATGGTGCCGCCGGTTTGCGGGTTTCTGCCGTAGAACGTGCCGATTGCCCAGCTTGGGACATTGCCGCCGCCGCCGCCATTGCCGTTGCCATTGACGAAATAATCGATTCTTTCGCCGTTATCGGTACGCGTCGT
>CADEFG010000206.1 GCA_902826505.1 uncultured Acidobacteriota bacterium | reverse complement strand
AAGCTCGGCGGCGCCCCGCCGGCGCACAGTAATTCAAAACATCTTGAGCCGTTTCATCAAGCTGGTTATGTAAGAACTCCAAGACGTCCTGCCCGTTGATCGACCCCTTCCTTTCGCGCAAAAAGCCGCCCTTTCGGTTTTTCATAACGCTTTGGATCTCGGCGATAATGGAGACCGCGATCTCCTCGGGCGTCTCCGCGCCGATATCGAGCCCGATCGGAGCGTGCAGTTTGCGTAACCTTTCGGGCGAAAACCAAGCGCCCCCGGATTCCTCCTCGTCAAGTTCGTTTAAGATACCGACGGTGCGGCGTTTCGGACCGAGCGCGCCGACGTAAACGGCTTCGGAATTTAACATAATTTTTAAGATTTCGCGGTCGTGCTCGTAATTGTGCGTCATCACGACGGCTGCCGTGTTTTCGTCCGGGATAAATTTTTCGTCTAAATTTTCGGGGCGCGACAATATTATTTCGTCCGCCGCCGGACATCTTTCGCTGACGGCGAAAGCCGGGCGATGATCGATCACCGTCACGCGCCAGCCGACGTTTTTCGCCAAGGTCACGAGCGAGACGGCGTCCGCGCCGGCGCCGAAGATCGCTAAATGAGTCGGAGCGGCGACGTATTCCATAAAGACCTCGCCGAAAGGAGTGATCAGCAATTCCGATTTTCTTTCCCTCAAAACCGCGTCGCAGTTCGGCAGCAACGTTTCGAGCGCCGCGTCGGCGAAATCCGAGAAAGCGACGCCGCCGCGCTCGTCGAGCAAAATCCGCGAGCCGACCGGGCTGTCGTTATTGTCGTTTACTTCCGGCTCGGCAATCAGAGTCGCAATCACGCCGGGCAGCCCCTTTTGCAGGCGCCGTTTCAGGAAATCGATAAATTGGTCGGCGGGGCGTTCGAGCAGAATTTTGATGACGCCCTTACAGCCCATATTCAGCGAGAAGACCGATCCGTCCGTCGCGCTCGTGTCGTAAGTGATAAGCTGCGCCCGTCCGGTTTTCAGGACGCGCGCGGCGTGCTCGACGACGTCCTGTTCGAGACAGCCGCCCGAGACCGTACCGACGTTTGTCCAGCTGCCTTCCGTGATCAGCATCCGCGCGCCGGGCTGCCGATAGCTCGAACCGTTGACATCGACGACGGTCGCCAAAACCGTTCGACGATCAGCGCCCGCATCTTCGAGATAAGCCAGGATTTCCTGTAATTCCTTGTTCACAAAAATATATACCGTTAAGTTACACCGCCGAAGCCTTTCTTCTAGATTTCGGCGGTAAATTTTACAAAAGCTTGTCGGGCGTGATCGGCAGATTCCTGACGCGCTTGCCGGTCGCGTGAAAGACCGCGTTGGCGATCGCCGCCGGAATGCCGACCATGCTGAGCTCGCCCATGCCCTTGATGCCGAGCGGGTTGACGATCCGGTCGTCCTCTTCGACGAAAATCGTTTCCACGTTCAGGACGTCGGCGTTGACCGGCACGTGATAGTGCTGAAGGTTCGGGTTCATGATTCGCCCGTACCGATGATCGATTTCGGTCGCTTCCTGCAGCGCCATGCCGATGCCCCAGACGACGCCGCCGATCTCCTGACTGTGCGAGGTCTTCGGGTTCATGATGCGCCCGCAGGCGGTCACTTCGATCGCACGCGTGACCCGCACGACTCGCGTATCCGGATCGATTTTCACTTCGACGAATTGCGCGCCGTGCGCGCCGGTCGCGTATTTTTCTCTTTCCGGCGACGGTTTGGCTTCGTGCACGTCAACCAACTCTTCCAAATTATTGCGCCGCATCAGCTCGGAGATATTTACGAAACGCGACGGATCGTTTTTGACTTGCAGTTTACCGTCCGTCATCTCCACGTCTTCGATTTTCGCTTCCTTAAAAGGCGAAGCCGCGTCTTTATTAGCCATTTCCAGTAGTTTTCGCCGGATGTTCTGTGCCGATTCGTAAATCGCCGAGCCGACGCTCGCCGTCGTAAACGAGCCGCCCTGCACCGGAGCGCGCGGAAACTTCGTGTCGCCGAGCTCGAACTTCACGCGTTCAGCCGGCAAGCCTAAATATTCGGCGGCAATTAAGGTCATTACGGTGTACGTGCCCGGTCCGATGTCGGCGGTGGCGCTCGCGACGTGCGCCGAGCCGTCGGATTTTAAGGCGATCCTCACCGAAGCCGCCTGCTGAAACGCGCCCCAGACGCCGGTCGCCATGCCCCATCCGACGAGCAATCTTCCGTCGCGCATCGAGCGCGGCTCGAATTTACGATCCTTCCAGCCGAATTTTTCCGCGCCCATGCGGTAGCATTCGCGCAGCGCCTTGCTCGAATACGGTTTTCCAGTATCGGGATTGACGTCGGTAAAATTTATCAGCCGTAATTCGAGCGGATCGATCTTGAGTTCATAGGCGAGCTCGTCCATAGCGCATTCGAGCGCGAACATGCCGCTCACGGCACCCGGCGCGCGCACCGGGGCGGGGGTGGAAAGGTCGGTTCTGACGAGTTGCTGCGACGTGTGCGCGTTCGGGCAGGCGTAAATCGTGCGCGTGTAATTCGTCGTATTTTCAAGCCAATCCTCGAAAGTCGAAGAGTTATTCCTCGAGTCGTGAATCAGCGCCGTAAGTTTGCCGTTTCTTTCCGCTCCGAGCGAAATCTTCTGCCAGGTGTCCGAGCGATAGCCGTGTCCGGTGTACATTTGCGTGCGCGTGTAAACGACTTTAACCGGGCGCTTTATGACGCGCGCCGCCATCGCCGTCAGCGCCGGGTAATAATTGGGTCTGAGAGACGAACCGAATGCGCCTCCGACAAACGGCGAAACGACCGAGACGTTTACTTCGGGTATGTTAAAGCTCGTCGCCAGATGCCGGCGGACGACGTAGACGCCCTGCGTTTTATCGAAGATCGTCAGCTTTTCGCCTTCCCAGAAAGCGATCGCGCCGTGCGGCTCCATCGGGTTATGGTGCTCGATCGGGATCGTATATTCCGCTTCGATCTTGACGGGCGCGGACTTGAACGTTTCCGCCGGATTCCCGCGCGGCTTGGCGGCGCGTTCGGGATTCGGCACCAAGGCTTTATCGAGCGACCCGGCGATTTCCGTCAGCTGTTTTTCCGGCGTGTAAGTCGCCTTGACGAGACGCGCCGCGTAGCGCGCCTGCTCGAACGTTTCCGCCAGCACGAGCGCGATCGGCTGCATGTTAAAGAAAATTTGATTCGACGCCAGGGCGCGAAAGGATTTATCGCGCACGTTCGCGTTAATCTCCGGCTTCAGTTCCGTCGAAGCCGGCGGCGCGGGCTTCGGATAATTTTCGTGGGTGAGGATGTCGATCACGCCCGGCGCGCGGCGCGCCTCGGTCGTGTCGAGCGATTTGATCGCGCCCTTGGCGATCGTACTCGTCACGATAAAGCCGTAAGCGAGATTCGGAACCTTGAATTCGGCGGCGTATTTCGCCTTGCCGGTCACTTTCGCGACGCCGTCCACACGACTCATTTCCTTCCCGATGTATTTTGGCATTTCTTTATTCCCCCTTAAAAAATTTCGATTCGATTCATTATAGAAAACAACAGATTTACAAAAACTTGTCGGGCGTGATCGGCGCTTCGCGGATGCGTTTTCCGGTCGCGTTGAAAATCGCGTTGGCGATCGCCGGCGCGACACCCGTCGCGACGATTTCGCCGACGCCGCGTGCGCCGAGCGGGTTGTTTTTATAATCCGGCTGATTGGTAAAATAAACTTCGATTTCGGGCACGTCCGCGTTGACCGGCACGTGATAATCGGCGAGATTACGCGTAACGAAGCGGGCGCTTCGCGGATCGTAGTGACTCTCTTCAGTGAGCGCCATGCCGATCCCGAAAATGACGCCGCCGAATGCCTGGCTGCGCGCGGTCTTCTTGTTCATGATGCGCCCGCAGTCGTGGTAACTTAAGACGCGGCGCACACGGACGATACCGATCTGCTCGTTGACGCCGACCTCGACGAACTGCGCGCCGAACGAGTGGAAATCCCATTTTTTCGTGTCGGCGTTTTGTTCCGCCGGGATTTCCGAGACGAAACACGGCTCGTTCGATTTCTGACCCTCGGGATTGACGGTCACGCATTCCTCGACCGAATCAATTTTCGCCGCTTTCAGAATCGTCTCAAAAGTTTCGCCTTTGTTTGTGTCCGACTTTAAGAACAGTCCGCCGTCCCTTAATTCAACATCAGCAATATTTTTGCCCGAAAATACGGACGAATTATTTTTAGTCGCCAGCTCGAAAAGCTTTTTCCGGAGCGCCTCGCAAGCCGCCTGAATGTTCGGAATAACGGTCGCCGCCGTGCGCGAGCCGCCCGCCAAGGTCGATTGCGGAAGATCGGTGTCGGCTAACGCGACTTTTATTTTATTGACGGGCACGCCCAGAAATTCGGCGGCGGTCTGCGCGACGATCGTATATGTTCCGGTGCCGAGATCGTGCGCGGCAGTCTGCACTGAAACGGTGCCGTCTGAATTTACACGCACGCGCGCCGCCGAAGGTGAACGATAACCCGGATAGAGTGCCGTCGCCATGCCGTAACCGACAAGCCACTCGCCGTCGCGCGTCTGTCGCGGCTCGGATTTTCTCAGGCTCCAGCCGAATTTCGCCGCGCCCTGCTCGTAACATTCCTTCAGATGTTTGCTCGAATAAGGCAGCTTATTGATCGGATTCGCTTCGCCGTAATTTATCAATCGCAATTGAACGGGATCGATTTTGAGTTCAAAAGCGAGTTCGTCCATTGCAGATTCCAAAGCGAACAATCCCGGAGCCTCGCCCGGCGCGCGCATCGGCGTCGGCGAGTTGACGTTCAAAAGCGCTACTTTATGCGTGATCTCGATGTTCGGGCAGGCGTAGGTGCTGCTCGTATTGCCGCCGGCGAGTTCGAGATATTCCGTGCGGCGGTCGTCGAGCCTGGCGACGCACGTTTCGGTGATGTGGCGGCGCGAAACGAGCTTGCCGTCGCGCGTGGCACCGAGGTAAACCGACTGCCGGGTCGCGCCGCGGTTGCCCGTGCAGTGCTGCATCATCGGGCGCGTCAGGACGATCTTGACCGGGCGCTTCGTCACCCGCGCCGCCATCCCCGCGAGCGGCTCGGTCGCCCAGAACATCGCTTTCGTACCGAACGCGCCGCCGATAAAGGAAGCGATCACGCGCACGTTTTCTTTGGGCACGTTAAAAGTCTGAGCGAGCAGATGCCGCGAACTGTGGACGCCCTGCGTCGCGTTGTAAACCGTTAATTTTTCGCCTTCCCAGGCGGCGATCAGCGAATGCGGCTCCATCGGATGATGGTTTTCGGTCGCGACCTTGTAAACCTGTTCGATCTTAACCGGCGCTGAATTGAAGGCTTCAACAGGAGTTCCGACGATGACCTGTTTCGCGCGCGGCGAAGTCGAATCGACCTTCGGCTCCTTTTCCAAGTCGATGGCGGGTTTCGTTTCTTTGTACTTGACCTTGACGAGCAACGCGGCGTAGCGCGCCTGCTCATAAGTTTCGGCGACGATGCAGGCGATATATTGGTTGGCGTAGAAGATTTTCGTATCTTGCAAGGGCAACAGCAATTCCCCGAGCAGGCTGCCGGTTTTGATCGATTGATCGACGTCGATCGGCTGAAGACGCAGCGCATTTTTATGCGTCAGAACGGTCAGCACGCCGGGCGCTTTTTCCGCTTCCGCCGCGTCGATCGCCGCGACCTCTCCGCTCGCGATTTTCGATAATACCGGAAAGGCGTAAGCCATATTCTTGTGCGTGTATTCCGCCGCGTATTTCGCCTGCCCGGTCACTTTGAGTCTCCCGTCAACGCGGTCAACGGGTTTGCCGATGAATTTTGCCATTATTTGTCCCTCCTTTTTCTCCTGTTTTTCATTCCGCGCCGCCGTTCATCGCGCGCTGTAACGCGAGCACGATCGCGCGTTTGCCGAGCTCTACTTTGTAACCGTTGTGGGCGAGCGGTTTCGCTTCCTTGAGCGCCGCTTCCGCCGCCGCGTTAAAGGTCGCGTCGGTCGCCGGTTTGCCGACCAGCGCTTTTTCCGCCTCACCGGAACGCCACGGCTTATGCGCGACGCTGCCCAAAACGACGCGCGCTTGGCGGATGTTGCTGCCGTCGGTTTCGAGCGCCGCCGCGACCGAAACGAGCGCGAACGCGTAGGAAGCGCGGTCGCGCACCTTTAAGTAATAAGATTTGTTAGCAAAGTTATTTTTGGGGAGATCGATGCCAATGATCAATTCGCCATGTTCGAGATTGTTGTCTTTTTGCGGCTCGTTGCCCGGCAGGCGGTGAAAATCCTGAATCGGGATCGTGCGCTCCTGCCCGTTCGCGCCTTTTACCCTGACCACGGCATCGAGCGCGTAAAGAGCGTTCGCCATGTCGCCAGGATACGTCGCGACGCATTTGTCCGACCAGCCGAAGATGGCGTGGATGCGGTTGATGCCTTCGAGCGCGCCGCAGCCCGTTCCGGGCTCGCGTTTGTTGCACGGCATCGCAATATCGTAAAAATACTGGCAGCGGGTGCGCTGCATTAGATTGCCGCCGTTGGTCGCCATGTTCCGCAGCTGACCGGATGCGCCCGCAAGAATCGCCATCGAAAGTAATGGGTAGTTTTGCCGCACGAGCGGATGATTCGCCGTCGCGCCGTTTTTCGCCAAAGCGCCGATCGAAATGCCGTTCGACGTGTTTTTGATCTGCGCGAGCGGCAGCTGCGAAACATCGACCAGTTCGTTCGGACGTTCGACGTATTCCTTCATCAGATCGATCAGGTTCGTGCCGCCAGCCAAAAACTTGGACTCACGGTTTACGACGACGGCGCGCACGGCGCTCGTTTCGTCCTTTCCTTCGGTATATTTAAACGGTCTCATCGGTTTTCCCCTCCCTTTTCATCGCGGCGATTTCTGCTTGATCGTTGTCGGTCATCACGGCGGCGATCTCGTCGTCGGTCGCGAAATGCCACGTTTGGGCGGTTTCGCGTCCCGATTGAACTTCGCGAATCGCGGCAACGATACCCGGATACGCGCCGCAGCGGCAGATGTTACCCGACATGCGTTCGCGGATTTCGTCGTCGGTTAATTTGACGTTGCGCGCATTCGAGCGCAAGTTGCGAGTCACGTGACTCGCTTCGCCGTTTTTGGCTTCGTTCAATAAAGCGACCGCCGAACAAATTTGTCCGGGCGTGCAGTAGCCGCATTGAAAACCGTCGTGCTTGATGAACGCCGCCTGCATCGGGTGCAGTTCGTCGCCCTTCGCCAATCCCTCGATCGTCGTCACTTCTTTGCCGTTGCACTGCGCCGCAAGCGTTAAACACGAGAGCACGCGGTTGCCGTTCACGATCACCGTGCAGGCGCCGCACTGCCCCTGATCGCAGCCTTTTTTCGTGCCGGTCAGATCGAGACGCTCGCGCAAAGTGTCGAGCAGCGACATGCGCGAATCGACTTCCAGGCTCTGCGCCGCGCCGTTGACCTTCATTGAAACTTTAACGGCGTTTTCGAGCCCCGCGCTCTGCGCGAACACGGCATCGGGCGCAACATCGAGCGCGGCGAGCGCCTGTTCCTTCGCGAGCAGCTGCAGCGCGAAAACGCCGAGCCCGCCGCCGATGCTCTGTCCCAGGAATTTACGCCGCGCCGCGCCGCGCAGTCCGAGTTCGTCGAGCAGTTTTTCTTCGTCCGCACTGATTTCCTCCGGCGCGTCGTTTTCATTTAAATCAACCTCTTTCCATTCTCGATTTTTATCCATAAACCTCCTTAATTTTTAGTTCTAATCGAATTTGTATTCTTCGTCCGTAACGGGTTTGAGCCAGACGACGCCCGTCTCGCTTTTGTAATTCGTGACCGCCAGGTGCGACATCCCGCTGGTCGGAGATGCGCCGTGCCAGTGTTCGATGTCGGCGCCGCAAACGATTATTTCGCCTTTGCGAAGCGTTCTGACGGGCTTGCCTCTTTCCTGATACAGCCCGGCTCCTCCGGTAATAAGCAGGATTTGTCCCGCCGGGTGCGTGTGCCACTTCTTTCCGCCGCCCGGTTCCGACAGT
>CADEFG010000205.1 GCA_902826505.1 uncultured Acidobacteriota bacterium | reverse complement strand
ACGAATGATTTCGAGTTCGATTTGAATCTCGCCGCGCGTTTTCAAAAGCTTTCGCGCCGCCGTTTCGTCAAACGACTCGCCTTCGGTCGTGTCTTTGAGCTTTTCCTGCACGACTTGCAGTTTTTCAAAATAAACCTCGGACGCACTGCGTGCCGTTTCCTGCAATGCGCGAATCTGTTTTTTCTGCTCGTCGGTCAAATTTAATTGGTCGAGGGCGCGCGGATTCAAACCTGTCGGCGCAAATCCGAACGCGGGCGGCGGCATTCTGCCGAACTCGCGCCCGTTCCCTTTCGGAAATTGTCCGTTCGTTTCTGTTTTGGTCTGTCCGAAAATAAATGTTAATGAACCGATTAAGATTGCGAAGCCGATTGGCGCAAAAATTTTTAGATAACTTTTCATTGTGTTTCTCCCGATTGATTTAATTCTCTCGATTTAACGATTGAAACCTAGCATAACCGGCAATTGTAAAGTTTTTATGTGGAAGCCGGTGAATTTTGTAAAGAGTTTGTAAAGCCGCTTGCCGCAGGCTTTTTTTGCGCTAAACTAATTTTGAGATGAGGATTAATCGGTCGTGCGAGCGGTCGCGAGTCTGATTCTCAAATAAAGTTTTGGATCAACGAAATACTCGCGCCCGCTCGCGCTACTGATCGACTCGAGATGATGGAAAAACAAACCGACAGCCGAATTTTGATGATTGATGACGACACGAAACTGTGCCGGTTGGTCGGTGACTATCTCGCGCCGTTCGGTTTTGCGGTCGAAGCCGCGCACACCGGCACGGACGGACTCGAAAAAGTTAAAACCGCGGATTTCGACGCGGTGATTCTCGATGTGATGCTTCCCGGAATGGACGGTTTCACGGTTTTAAAACAGATCCGCGCGTTTTCAACCGTGCCGGTTCTGATGCTGACCGCCTTGGGCGACGAATCGGACCGCATCGTCGGACTCGAGATCGGCGCGGACGATTATCTGCCGAAAACCTTTTCGACCCGTGAGCTTTTGGCAAGACTGCGCGCCGTCACGCGGCGCTCGCAAATCTCGGCGGCGCAGAATAAAACCGACGCGGAAGAAATTCTGACGGGCGAGATCTATATCAATTCGGCGACGCGCGAGGCAAACCTCGGCGGCGACATGCTTATTTTAACCGCGCTCGAATTCGATCTGTTGTTTGCTCTCGCGCGTTCTGCCGGACGGGTTTTAGACCGCGACAAATTGCTCGACGAGATCGCGGGCAGAAGCTACGACGTTTTCGACCGCTCGGTTGACGTGCATATTTCCAGTTTACGCAAAAAGCTCGGCGACGACCCGAAAAATCCGCGTTATATCAAAACGATCCGCTCGGTCGGCTATATGCTCGTCGCGCAAAACGAAAGTGAGGAAGAGAAATGTTAGGCGTCAGATTTTCACTTTTTTCACGAATTATCATCTGGTTTTTTCTCAATCTGCTGGTGCTTGGGCTGATTCTCTTTGTCTTTTTCAGCTATAGTTTTCGGTTTCGACCGAATTCGGGGTTTTCGGGATTTTTTACCAGCAATGTCGAAAGCGTGACGCGCCAGATCAGCAACGAAACCGACGATAAAACGCGCGCCGAACGCGACGAAGTTCTTAAAACCTACGCGGAGAAATATCAGGGCGTCGAATTTTTTCTGTTTGACAACAAAGGCGCTCAATTAGGCGGTCGGCAAATCGAATTGCCCGCGCCGATCTTTGAGGAAATAACGCGTCCCGAAGGTTTTCCGGCGAACCGCAACGCCAATTCCGAACCGGCGCGGTCAAACCGCCCGACCGCGCCGCCGCGCACCGGACCGCCGCCGCCCGCTTCGATCTATATACGAACCAATAATCCGACGCTTTACTGGTTCGGGGCGCGCACGATGATCTTTGAAAAAGGCGGAAATGAACCGATCAGAACGCGTCTGCTTGCCGTGTCGGATTCGTTTTACGGTTATGGTTTGTTTTTCAATCCGATGCCGTGGCTGATCCTGACCGGAATCATCGTGCTGGTTTCGCTGATCTTCTGGTTTCCGTTCGTCCGTAATATCACAAGATCGATCGGACAAATTACCAAAGCGAGCGAACAGATCGCCGATGAAAAATTTGAAGTGCGCGTCGGCGAAAACCGCACGGACGAGCTCGGGCATCTCGGAAAATCGATCAATCAACTGGCAAAAAGGCTGGAAGGGTTTGTCGGCGGGCAAAAGCGTTTTCTGGGCGATATTTCGCACGAGCTGAATTCGCCGCTCGCGCGGATGCAGTTTGCCCTGAGTATTCTCGAAGACCGCGTTGACGAAAAAAATCTGGCGTATGTCGGGGACGTTAAAGAAGAAGTCGAGCTGATGTCGCGCCTTGTCGGTGAGCTTTTGACGTATTCAAAAGCCGGCATCAAAGCGCCGGCGGTCACGCTCGAAAAAGTTTCGCTGCGTCCATTGATCGAGCGCGTCGTCGAACGCGAAAAAACCAATGAAAAAGCCGATATAAAAATTGCCGGCGGCGATCGGCTCGAAGTTCTGGCGCAACCCGAACTGCTCGCGCGGGCGCTCGGCAATATCGTCCGCAATGCCGTCCGCTATGCCGGAAACGCGGGCGAAATCAATATTTCGGCGAGCAAACCTTCCAACGAGTTGGTCGAAATAAAGATCGCCGACCACGGCGCGGGCGTGCCCGCCGAAGCGCTCGAAAAACTTTTCGATCCGTTTTACCGCGTCGAAACGCACCGTTCGCGCGCGACCGGCGGCACCGGACTCGGTTTGGCGATCGTCAAAACCTGCCTCGAAGCCTGTCAGGGCAAAGTTTCCGCCAACAACCTTTCGCCACACGGTTTCGAGATCACGATTCTTTTAAAATCAGTATAGTGAGCAGCAGTAGCGAATATTGATCAAGATCAAGCCAAGATTATTCATACCGAAAGCGTTCGCTACTGCTGCTCACTGTACTGATTTTGGTTGAGGCAACTAAAAAGCCTTGCAAAATCTCCAACAACCATCGTTCTTTCTACGACCCAAAAGGAGAAAATTATGAAAATTAAAATTTTTTGGCTGATGACTTTGGTTTTACTGGTTTCGGTCGGCGTAGGTTTTGCCGGATCGAAAACCAAGGAAGAACTCGCCCAACAAGCGATTTCGGGCGATTCCGCCGCGTCGGTCGAAGCGATCAAAAATCTGCGCGCGCTCGGCAAAGACGGTTTGGACGCGCTTTTTCAAACCTATTCCGCCGAGATCGCGAAGTTTTCCGCCAGCGGCGAAGCAACCGGCGATTGGAAGCGGATCGCTTTCGCGCTCGATTCGGTTGCCGCGCAAAAAGACGTTTACGCTTCGAACCTGTTCTGGTTCACCGATCTCGAAGAAGCCAAAAAACAAGCCGTTAAATCAAATAAACCGATCTTATCGCTGCGCCTTTTGGGCAATCTGAACGAGGAATTCTCCTGCGCGAACTCACGATTTTTCCGCGCTCTGCTTTATTCAAACAAGGAAGTTTCCAAATATTTGCGCGAAAATTACGTACTGCACTGGAAATCCGTCCGTCCCGCACCGAAAGTGACGATCGATTTCGGCGACGGTCGCAAGATCGAACGCACCTTAACGGGCAATAGTATTCATTATATTCTCGATGAAAACGGCGAAATCATTGACGCTTTGCCCGGACTTTACAGCCCGTCGGGTTTTCTGAAATACCTGACGACCGGATTTGAAGCCAACAAAACCATAGACACTGTGCCGAGAGATCAAAAAACTTTGGCTGCGCTTCGTTATCGCCGAGCGATGTTCAACGATATTATCGCCAAACGCAATAAATCGGTCGCCGCCACAAAAGTCACGCTCACCGAACCGAAAGACGGCAATGGCGCGTTGGACGCAATGCCGCGCGCCGCGACCAAAATGACTACGGAAAGAACGATTTTAACCGGCATTTCAGACGATTTTTCGCGCTTTGAGCCGCAGATAAACCTTGACGACTGGAAAAAACTCGCCAAACTTTATGCGGGCGCGACGAAATTCGACGACGCGAGCGTTTCGTTTATCAAGCGTCAGAACGCGGGTAACGGTTTGACCGATGCGCAGTTTACAAGCCTTTTGTCGAATCTGACAAATTACGTCGCGCTCGACACGACGCGCAACGATTTTCTGTTTCACACAAAACTTTACGAAATGCTCAACGGGCAACGCGCCGAACGGCTCGAACTCGAAGATTTTAATTCGTTGGTTTACGCCGAATTGTTCAAAACGCCCGATTCCGACAAATGGCTCGGTCTTTACAACACCGACGTTTACACCGCGCTCGACGGCAACGGAATCGTCAAGTAAATCAGAGGCTTCTGCCGCTGCCCGGCAAAATTTCGATTTTCTATAATAAAACTTCCAACGGTTTCGCCAAATCACGGCATCTCATGCAGGCGAAACCGTTTTATTTTGCGTTGAATTTGTTTCAATCCGATAAAAACTTTATAATTCGGAAGAAGTTTGCTTTCACCCAGAGAAGATGCAGTTTGCCGTCAAAACAATCTTTCTTTTTGTCGTACTTTGTCTCGGCGCGGATTTAGCCGCCGCGCAGGATTTTCTGCCCGAACTCGTCAAACGCATCAAACCGTCGGCGGTCGCGATCGAAACTTTTGACGCGAAAGGCAACACGGTTTCACGCGGCAGCGGATTTTTTGTCGCGAACGATAAAGTCATCACCAACCGCCACGTCATCGAAAAATCAAGCCGCGCCGAGATTCATCTTTTTAACGGCAAAAAATTTCCCGTCAAAGGCGTGCTCGCGATCGACGGCGAAGGCGATCTCGCACTTTTGCAGGTCGATGTTCCGGCGGGCACGGCGGTGCCGCTGCAAATCATGCAGCGCGTCCCGCTCGAAGGCGAATCGATCGTCGTGATCGGCAACCCGTACGGTTTGGAAGGCTCGGTTTCGAACGGAATCGTTTCCGCCGTTCGCGAAATTTCCGGCTACGGCAAGATCATCCAGATCACCGCGCCGATCTCGCCCGGCTCAAGCGGCAGTCCGGTCGTCAATATGCTCGGACAAGTGATCGGCATCGCAACGCTCCAAGCCGCCGAAGGTCAGAGTTTGAATTTTGCCGTGCCGTCGGAAAGAATCGCGCAGCTGAAGATCGGCGAACTGCAAACGTTTTCGACGCTGACGAGCGAAACGCAGAAAAATAAACGCTCCGCCGCCCAGAGTTTTTATTCGCAGGGTTTGGCGCAACTGTCGCGCGACGATTATGCGCGCGCCGTCCAGTTTTTTGAAAAAGCGACGGAAACCGACCCGAATTACGCCGAAGCGTGGTATCAGGCGGGATTTTCCTACGGTATGATGGGACGCCACCAGGAAGCATTGAAAGCCTCGCGGCAAGCCGCCAAGTTGCGTCCCGATTGGGCGGCAACTTTTATCAATATCGGCGCGTCGAGCTTTGCTTTGAAGGATTACAAAGAAGCGGCAGAAGCTTACCGGCAGGCGACCAGGCTCGACACGGACAATCCGGACGCGCAGTATGCGCTCGGTTTGAGTCTCGGCAAATTAAACCGCTCGGACGAAGAAATTCTCGCCTACAAACGCGCCGTCGCGCTCAAACCCGATTACGCCGCCGCCTACGAACAGCTCGGCTCGGCGTATTTCAAGCAAAAACGCTACAACGATTCGATCGCTGCGTTCGAACAATTAAAAACCTACAAACCCGACGCGAAAACCTACAACTATTTGGGCGAAAGCTATTTTGAGATCGGCAAAACCGACGAAGCCGTCGAAGCCTTTAATAATGCCGTCAGTTATAATCCAGATTTTGAAAAAGCGCGTTATAATCTCGGTCGCGCCTACATCAAACTCGGCGACCGCGATTCGGCAGGCGTCCAGTACGAAATTCTCAGAAGCGCAAAATCCGACTGGGCGGACAAACTCTACGTGCTGCTGAATCCCTGAAAAATCAATTTTGTTTAATCCTCGACTGGCGGATCGTTTTCGTCGGCGGGCAGACCTTGTTTGTCCGCGCCGCGCAAAACGCCTGATTCGTCCATGTAAAACGACCTGATTCCGGTTCTGCCGTATTCTGTCGGGACGACTTTGAGAGTAAAACGCGCCGGCGTTGACGGCGTTGACCGGGTGACGATCATCGTGCAGGAATATCCCCGGTAAATACTGACCAGAGCAAATCCCGTTCTGATCACATTCGCATCGTACAACTCAGCTAAAGTTCCGTATTCGCCAGCGCCGGAAGTCGCCTGATAGGTCATTTGCGCGCCGTGAATCGTGCGCATCGAAGAAATTGCCGCACTTTCGTTTCCCGCCCGCGGCGACGCGCCGCACGGTTCGATGATCGGGTCATTGACGGTCGCTTCGCGTCCGAGTTTGTCGGCGCCGCGAATCTCGCAGGTTTCGTTCAGATAAAAGGATAATTTGCGCGGACGGCGGATCACGGGCACGGCTTTTATCTCAAACGACGGCGGTGTCATCGCTGTCGGAAATTGTCTCGAAACCGTAAACCGATAGCCGTATTTTTCGCCCGAAGCAATGCTCGCGTCGACCAGATCGTATTCCGCCAATTGCTCCAAACTGCCGTAATTTCCCGCGCCGAAAACGGCGGAAAAAGCCATTTCCGCCGAATGAAGCGTGCGCATCACGTGCATCACGAGCCGGTCATTCGACGACAATTGAACGTCCGCTCCGGAAATTATTTGATTGTTTTTTTGATCGGAAGTTTTTTGAGAAAATGCCTGGAACGAAAATACGAAGACAAAGGAAAGAACAAACATTACAAAGAAATGTTTTCGGGTCATTTATTTAGTTCTCCAAAGAGCAGAAATTTACGGCAAACAAGCCATCAATAGATTACCAAAGTTGGCAAGTGTTTGACAATGTTTTTCAGAAAATTAGTCTTCTAAAATTTTGCTTTTCGGTAATAGAAATGTTCGGGCTATTCGTTTGGCTCGCGCAAGCTGTTTTCCTCAAATTTACGGTTTATCAAGCTCGCCACGAAACCCGCGCCGAAACCGTTGTCAATATTGACGACCGTCACGTTTGAAGCGCACGAATTGAGCATCCCCAAAAGCGCCGCGATCCCGCCAAAACTTGCGCCGTAACCTACGGAAGTCGGCACGGCGATGACCGGAACTTTAACCAGTCCGCCGACGACCGACGGCAACGCGCCTTCCATTCCGGCGACGACGATGACGACCCGCGAGTTTTGCAATTGCGCGCGTTCTGACAAAATCCGGTGGATTCCGGCGACGCCCGCGTCCCAGATTCGTTTGACGCGATTGCCCATCGTTTCAGCCGTCAGGGCGGCTTCTTCGGCGACCGGAATATCGCTCGTCCCGGCGGTGACGATCGCGATTTCGCCCGTCCCGAGTTCGGTTTTATCACGAAAAACACGGATAATTTTCGCCGCTTCGTGCCATTCCGCCCCGGTGAAAACATTGCGGACCGCGCCGTAAATTTCCGCATTCGTCCGTGTTATTAAGACATTCGGCGACCGCGCCGCGAGTTTTTCAAAGATCCCGAGAACCTGCTCCCTGGTCTTTCCCTGCCCGAAGATCACTTCGGGAAATCCTTGCCGGACGGCGCGCGCGTGATCGACGCGGGCATAGCCGATATTTTCGTACGATAAGTTTTTCAGTTTGCCGGTCGCTTCCGCCGTCGAAAGATCGCCCCCGGAATGAGCTTTTAAAATCTCTTCAATTTCATTTGAGTTCATATCTTAATTCTATGCGAATTGCGCGATTGACGGCAAAACTGTTTTCAAACGAAAAAAAGAGCGACGAAACGCTTCGCCGCTCTCGTAAAGAAGACAAATGAATAAAATAATGAGTCAGACAATCAAGCCAACGTATTTGTAAGCCCAGCACAATTTTGTAAACGCCCACGAAACTGCGTGGTGGCTGACCAAATTTAAGATAACCTCGTTTTCTAAAATTCTCTGACTCATCATTAAACTCCGTTTTTAACTCAGCAACTTTTATGCCGCTCGATTTTTATATTCCTTGCGAAACCGAAAAAATTCCGCCTTCATTAATTAACGCGCCTTTTTTCGTTTTTTGGTATCAAAAAAAATAATTTTT
>CADEFG010000204.1 GCA_902826505.1 uncultured Acidobacteriota bacterium | reverse complement strand
GCTTCGAAGCAAAGAAGAAGTTTTGGCTTTGTCGAAATATCTGAAAGGCGATCTGTTTATTATCGGCGGCGCGAAAACCTACGCGGAATTTGCCGACGCGCTCGAAAAATGGATCGTCACGGAAGTTCCGCTCGAAATTGAAGACGCCGATACGTTTATGGAGAAGGATTTTTTGAACGGTTTTAAGCTGCAAGAAACCATTGAATTGGAGAACGACTTGCGCGTCAAAATCTTTGTCAAAATCTGAAATTGGTAGTAAGATTGCGGTCAAAAGGAGGAAAAAATCTATGATGGGCGGAAAAAGTTGGGACGAATGGATCGAAGAATACGAGAAAGCGCACCGGCATCCGGTGAATAAACTGACGCATTCGATCGGGATTCCGATGATCGCCGTCGCGGTTTTGCTGATTCCTTTGTGTTTTTTCGTCGCGGGATGTTGGCGAATCGCTTTGGGATTATTTGTCGGCGGTTGGATTTTGCAGTTTATCGGGCACGCTTTTGAAGGCAAGCCGCCCGAATTCTTTAGAGATTACCGTTTTCTTTTTGTCGGGCTTCGCTGGTGGCTGAAAAAGTTTTTCGGTGCGTAACATAAAAAAAGCGTGAAACAGTTTTAGGCTGTTTCACGCTTTTTTTGTTTTCAGAAAAATCTAGTCTTTTTCGTATTTGAAATCATTAAACGCCATATGTTTGATCAATTCTTCATCATCATCGGCTAAATCGATGTCCATTTTCAGGTTGTATTTACCCGAACTCAGATTTAACTGACTATACGGCATAAAAATTTCCAGATCTTCATAGATGGTCGGTTCAAAACCCGGTTTCAGGGCTTTTAAGACGGCAACATTGCCGTCTTTATCTTTATAAATGCCGGTGCCGTTATCCAAAGGCGTGCCGTCCGATTTCTGAAAACGGACAATCGCATAAGAATCAACGCCCTTCATATTAGTCACCTCAAATTTGAGATGAATCCACATCCCGAGATCGCCTTCATTGGTTTTGTTGTAATCAACCCAAACCTTACTAAATTTCACTTTGACATTGGCATACGTAGTTGTATTCGGCGATTCTGACGGTTTCGGGGTCGGTGACGGCGATTTTGACGCCGACGGACTCGGTGACGGCGAAGCCGATGGGGAAACAGTCGGCGTCGGCGAAATACTGACGATCGGTTTTGAGGGTTTCAACATATTGTAGCCGACGATTCCGGCGACCGCGACGATAATGAGTAAGAATAATGCCACGACGCCGCCGACGGCGATCATCATCTTTTTGCTGCCGCCGCCTGATTTGGCGGGCGGAACCATCGAATAATTTTGCTGTGGCTGTTGAAAAACCGGAGGTTTGCCGAATTGCGTTTCCATACTTTTGCCATATGGATTGGTTCCCGGACTGCTCGGTTGTCCGCCCTGTGAACCGCTGTCTTGAAGATTAAACACAATCGGCGCATCGGGAAGCGGTTTGCCGCAATTCAGGCAAAACCGCATATCATCCGAGTTTTGATTTCCACATATTTGACAATTTTTCATTAAAATTCAATTCTCCTTACTTTGAAAAGACAAAAAAAAACGGCGAGTTTTGCCGTTTATGATAACGCAAAGCGGCTTTGTTGCAAAGACAAAACTATTTAAAAATCGATTTTTCTTGCGCTTAATTTTCGATTAAACTTGATTTTTATAATTAAAATTTTGAAACCGTCATTTATTTTATCTTTAGACATCGGAACCTCGAGCGTGCGCGCCGCGCTTTATGATCTGCGCGGCGAGGTTTTGCCCGAAACGATGATCAAAAATGAACGCACTCTGTCCGCGACCGAAGACGGCGGCGCGGAAATTGATGCTTCGGAAGCCTTTGCGCAGATCGAAACGGCGATTGCCGACGTTTTGAAAAAATCCTCGAAAATAGAAGGCGAAATCGAGGCGGTCGCGGCTTCGTCCTTCTGGCACAGTCTCGTCGGGATTGACGCGCGCGGCACGCCGACGACCAAGGTTTTCGGCTGGGCAGACACGCGGAGCCGCAAATATGTTTCCGTTCTGCGCGACAAATTGAGCGAAACCGAAGTTCATAATCGGACCGGCGCGCGTTTTCATTCAAGTTTCTGGACGGCAAAACTTTTGTGGCTAAAAAAGGAGTTTCCCGATGTTTTCAAAAAAACCGATCAATGGCTTTCGTTCAGTGATTTTGCGGCACTGAAACTTTTCGGCGCGGCGCAGACCGGCGTTTCAATGGCTTCGGCAACCGGAATTTTCGATATTCGCTTGAACGATTGGGACGAAGAATTGATAAAATTCCTCAAGCTCAAGCGCGAAAATCTGCCTGAAATCGTGGCGGAAGACTCAAAGACTTTTCAGCTTAATGCAAAATATCAAAAGCATTGGGAAAGGCTTAAAAACGCGAAATGGTTTCCGGCAATCGGTGACGGCGCGGCGAACAATATCGGCGCGGGCTGCGTCGAAAAATCGAAAGCCGCGTTGATGATCGGAACTTCGGGCGCGATGCGCACGGCTTTTGCGCGCGAACCGCCGCCGAAAATTCCGGGCGGTTTGTGGTGTTACCGGATCGACCGCCGGCGCATCATCATCGGCGGCGCACTCTCGGACGGCGGCGGACTTTATCGCTGGCTGAAAGATAATTTGCGTCTTAAAGATGACGATAATCAAACCGAAAGAGAAATTAGCGAACGCGCACCCGACGCGCACGGTTTGACGTTTCTGCCGTTTCTCGCGGGCGAACGCGGAACGGGTTATCACGAAACGGCGCACGGCGCGATTCTCGGTTTAAAGTCGGCGACCGACACGATCGATATCGTTCAAGCCGCGCTCGAAGCGATCGCTTTTCGTTTCGCAGAAATTTACGACCAATTAAACGATGTCGTTAAAATAAAGGAAATCATCGCGTCGGGCGGCGCGCTGCGCGAATCGCCTGTCTGGACGCAAATTATTGCCGACGTTCTCGCGCAAAATATGAGTTTGCCCAATACCCGCGAAGCATCTTCGCGCGGCGCGGTTTTGCTTGCGCTCGAAATGCTTGGCAAAATAGAAAGCATTGAAAAACAAAAAACGCCAAAGGCGCGTCAATTCAAATTTGATAAAAAAAGAAACGCGATTTACCAAAAAGCACGTGAAAGACACGCAAAATTCTACGAACTGCTGATAAATACTAAATAAAAAATATCTATGAAACAAATTATTTTAGTTGTAATTTTGGTTTTGTCTTTTAGTTCAACGAGTTTTGCCAAAAAAACCAATTTTTTGTTTACTGGAATTTCTACCGTTAAATTTGATGAGATTGTCAGGTTTGATGAATATGGAAAATTAAGTTTGAATAAAGAAAAAGAAAGATTGGACAATCTTTTTTTCTCTATTACAAATGATAAAACTGTAAAGAGTCTGATAGTTTTCAAATTAAATAAAAGTGATTCAAGAAAGAAAAAACTTAAACGGTTCAAAGTGATTTCAAAACATCTCGACTACAGAAAAGCAGATAAATCTCGGATTACTTTTGCATTTATCGAAGCTGACAATGAACAAACAATTGTTTATGTTGAACCGCAAGATACAGACTTATTATATTTATTAGATTTGATTTCAGGCGAAACTGCCAAACATAAAATAATTAAAGCTGAAGAATTGAGCCAAAAAATTACCGAATTATTTCCGAAAAAATAAAAATTTATGACAACCGCAACAAAAACGAAAACCGATTTAGACCAACTTTGTATCAACACGATCCGCACTTTGTCGCTCGACGCCGTGCAGAAGGCGAATTCCGGTCATCCGGGACTTCCGCTCGGCATGGCGCCGACGGCTTATGTTCTCTGGACACGCTTTTTGCGTCACAATCCGAAAAATCCGAAATGGTTCAACCGCGACCGATTTCTTTTGAGCGCCGGACACGGTTCGATGCTGATTTACAGCTTGCTGCATTTGACGGGTTACGATCTGCCGCTCGACGAACTGAAACGCTTTCGCCAATTGCATTCAAAAACGCCCGGTCATCCCGAAAATATTCTGACTTCGGGTGTCGAAATCACGACCGGACCTTTGGGGCAGGGTTTTGCGAACGGCGTCGGAATGGGCATCGCGCAAAAACATCTGGCGGCGCAGTTTAATCAAAAAGGCTTTCCGGTAATTGATCATTTTATTTACTGCATCTGCTCGGACGGCGATCTGATGGAAGGCGTCAGTTATGAATCGGCGAGTCTGGCGGGACATTTAAAGCTCGATAATTTGATCTATCTTTACGACGACAACCGCATTACGATCGACGGTTCGACCGATCTGGCGTTTACCGAAGATGTCACGAAACGTTTTGAATCCTCGGGCTGGCACGTTTCGGAAGTTGCCGACGGCAACGATCTAAAGGCGATCGAAAAGGCGATCAAAGACGCGCAGAAGATCAAAGACAAACCGAAATTGATCCGCGTCAAAACGATCATCGGTTTCGGAATGCCGAAGCAAGGCACCTCGAAAGCACACTCGGATGCACCCGGCGAAGAAGCAGTCAAGGAAACGAAACGCAATTTGGATTGGGACGAAAACAAACAGTTTTTTATTCCGAAAGAAGCTTTGGCGGTTTTCCGCGAAGCCGTCAAATCAGGCGCGCGGCTCGAAAAAGATTGGGAAGCGCTGGTTAAAAAATACGAAAAGGAATTTCCCGAACTCGGCGCGACTTTAAAGGACACGCGCCGGGGCGAATTGCCCGACGGCTGGGAAAAATCTTTGCCGAAATTTGACGACGTGGAAGCCAAAGCGACACGCGCCTATTCGGGCGATGTGATCAATGCGATTGCCGCCGCCGTTCCGCAGTTGATCGGCGGTTCGGCGGATTTAACACCGTCAAATAATACATTTATCAAGGCTTCGCAAGATTTCCAGCCCGGCAGATACGAAGCCCGCAACATTCATTTCGGCATCCGCGAACACGCGATGGGTTCGACGATGAATGGCATGGCGCTTTACGGCAGCGTGATTCCTTACGGCGGAACTTTCCAGACCTTTTCAGATTATATGCGTCCGGCGATTCGGCTTGCCGCGCTTTCGCATATTCAGACGATTTTCGTTTTCACCCATGATTCGATCGGACTTGGCGAAGACGGTCCGACGCATCAGTCGGTCGAACATCTCTGCGCTCTGCGGGCGATTCCGAATCTCGCGCTGATTCGTCCCTGCGATGCGCACGAAGTCCGTGAAGCCTGGCGCGCCGCGCTCTTGAGAAATAATGCGCCGACGGCTTTTGCGCTCTCGCGTCAAAAAGTCGCGCTGATCGACCGGAAAAAATATTCGGACGCGAAAGGCTTGCACAAAGGTGCCTATGTTTTAGCCGAAGCCGAAGACAAAAAAGGCAAAAAAGCCGCGCCGAAATTGATTTTGATCGCGACCGGTTCGGAAGTTGGTCTGGCGATGGAGGCGCGCGAAAAACTGAACGCCGCCGGCACTCCGACGCGCGTTGTTTCAATGCCTTGCTGGGAATTTTTCGACGAACAAACGGATAAATACAAAGAATCCGTGCTGCCTAAAAAGGTGCCGGCACGCCTTGCGATCGAAGCCGGCGTTTCACTCGGCTGGGCAAAATACGTCGGTCTTGACGGCGACACGCTTTCGGTTGATAAATTCGGCGCCTCGGCGCCCGCCGAAGACGTTTTCCGCGATTACGGCTTTACGGTTGACAATGTGATAAAGAAGGCGAAAAAGTTGATCTAGATTTTTATGAGGTTTGAGTTGATAACGGGAACGGCAACTCTAAAAGGCTCTTACTATTTTGAATTTGTTAAAAATTCCGATAGAAAAGAGCCTTTTTGGAATCAAGCCGCTTGGTTTTTAGAAGGTAGTGTTTTTCACTTTTTTCTTTCGATATTCCAACAAACAAGTATCAAATTTAATTATCACTATGAAAGTAGATTTGGTGAATCTGAGCTTATAGAATTAAAGAGTTTATTGGTAAAATTTGAAGATAAGCTAAAATTTATTCAATGTTTTGAGGATTTTGAATCTTTATTCGATAACATAATTAAATTTGAGTATGACGAAGAAAATGATAAAGATATGTGGCGCAATAACGTTTCAGAACTTATAGTGATTTCTCAAAAGCTTAGAAAAATTGCAGATGAATGTAATAGAAACAAAGAAATTTTATGGATTTTGGGATTATAGCAACAAAAGAAATTTTACCAGACCAATGTAACAACTGTTACGACAAAACGCTAAATTGTCGCGCCGAAAAGAGCTTCGGATTTCACTTCTCAACAATTATCAAAAATTCAACAGGATTAACAATTTTCAGTTTGCGAAAACGGCGTCGAAAGTCTTTGCATTCGTCTGTGTAGCCGTTCATCAAATCAAGTAAATCGTTATCGCGGCTGACGAGAAAAACGGCGTTGGCTTCGATGGCGAGATTGATGTAAGGCTCGTCGTTCGGGTCGCGTGAATAATTGAAATGTTGCGGAACTTTTTTGATAAATTCGCCTTTTTCTAAAAGCATTTCGATTAATTTCTCAACTTTTTCATCGGTTAAATCTGTGTTTCGTACCCGAAGGCGCAGACGGGAAAGAACATCTTTGATTTCGGCGAGAGTTTTTTCGCTGATAACGAGTTTGATTTTTTCCTGTTCGATAAGATCAAGGCAGACTACGGCGGGACCTGATTTTGAGATTAAACCTTGCAGAAAAACGCCGCAGTCGAAAACTACTTTGAGAGTTTCTTCGCTCATTTTTCGCGGTTCGCTTGACGCGATTCGGCGATGGCGGCATCAATTTCCGTTTCTAAATCTTCATCGCTCAGAGTAATATTTCTGCGGACATCGGCAAAAAGTTCACGGAAAGTTGGTTTAGCGGCTTGTTTTGTGACGATTTCCTCGACATATTCGATAAGTTCCTTGCCATCGGTTTTAGCCTTTTCTTCCAGAATTATTCCGACATTTCTCGGAACGTGAATTGTCAGCGTCATTGTTTCCATAAGTGAAACTCTAGCATAAATCGGTGATGATTGAGAATAAAAATTCTGACTCCAAAAGAAAGAATTACCAAAGTTTCCACCAGGGTTTCTCTTCGTCTGATGAAGTTTCCGGTAAGATTTCCTGAACTTTTTCTGCCTTTTTCGGCGTGAATTTCGGCGGCGAAGGTTGCCAGTCGTATTTTTCGGCGAGGCGGCGGACTTGCTGTTGAAACGTAAATCCTTTTTCCTTATCGACCATAAAAACGAAATTGGCATAACCTTTGAGCGCGGCGATCAGATCGGGCGAATTTCCCCAGCGCAGATTTTCCAAGCCTTTATTTTCCGCTTGAAATAGCACGGCGCGGAATTTTCTTAAAGTCTTACGGTCAATCGAAATTTTGTCGTTGACGACGATTCCCGTGACTTCCTGCCTTCGACCGCTGCGCAAAACCCGGGTTTTGTTTTCGTTGACCTTAAAACCTTGTTTGCCGACGACGTAGCGAACGTGAACCATTAGTTTTTTGACGTCAGCCGTTTTTTCAGCGGTCGAAAAAGTCAGATCGTCGGCGTAGCGCGTATATTTGAAACCGAGATTTTCAGCAATTTTCGACAAACTTTTATCGAGTCTTCGCGCCGCGATAATCGAGATCATCGGACTTGCGGGCGAACCTTGCGGCAGATGCCGTTCGCCGAGCGCGACAAAATACGTTTTACCGTCGATCTCGATCTCTTCAGTTTCGGGCGCGGTCGCGAGAAGCGCGAAAACCGTCGCCAGCGATTCCGAATAACCGAGCGCACGAAAAATTCCTTTGACGCGCCGGTAGCTGATCGACGGGAAAAAGTTTTCCAAATCGAAATTGACGACCGTTTTTGCGCCGACGTGAAGCCGGGCGTTTGACACGATATTTTTTTCCGGCAAAAAGCCGTGCGCCGATTCGTGAACCGCGACGCGATTCAAGATATTTTCGAGAATCCAAATCTGCGCCGCTTTTAGTTCGGGTTTCGGCGCGGAGATCAGACGAAAGCCGCCCGTCTTTTTCGGCAATTTGAAATTTATATAATGCGAGGTTTCGCTCGTTTTGCGGTCGAACGCCAAAAATCGAAGTTTGCCGACCGACGAATTCATCGCTTTGGCGA
>CADEFG010000203.1 GCA_902826505.1 uncultured Acidobacteriota bacterium | reverse complement strand
GCCCCACCCAACTCGTCCTTTGTGACATCCTCATGGGTGACGGGTTTTATGACATCGGGTCCGGTAATAAACATATAGGAAGTACCTTTGACCAGGATGTTAAAATCCGTAATCGCCGGAGAATAAACCGCCCCGCCCGCACAAGGTCCCATGATGCAACTGATTTGAGGAATCACACCACTTGCCAATGTATTACGCAAAAAAATGTCGGCATATCAGCCAAGCGAAACGACGCCTTCCTGAATGCGTGCGCCACCGGAATCGTTAAGCCCAATTATCGGGGCACCGGTTTTTAACGCAATATCCATGATTTTACAGATCTTTTTCGCATGCGTTTCGCTTAGTGAACCGCCAAAAACCGTAAAATCTTGAGCAAAAACAAATACCTCACGTCCTTCTACTAAGCCATGACCGGTAATAACACCATCACCAGCATATTTTTGATTTTCCAGCCCGAAATCTGTTGAGCGATGCACGACGAATTTATCAAACTCTTCAAAAGTACCTTCATCTAAAAAGAAATCGATTCTTTCGCGGGCGGTCATTTTTCCCGATTTGCGTTGTTTTTCTATTCGTGAAATTCCACCACCTTGTTCAGCAAGTCTTGATTTTTCCTGCAAGACATCAAGTTTATTCATAGATTTTTCCTGTTTCCCTGATTGTATAAAGATAAGTTTATTGATTTTAGTGAAATTCTCAAACGTCAGAAGGGAAAATTGTTTTGAGAATGTGACGATTTTTCGTTCAAAAAACCTATTGTCAGAACGCCGGTTTTACAAAAAGAAGTTTCGAAGTTCCTTTGTAATAAAAAAACAGATTTAAAGTCGGCATTGATTTAAATACATTTAAATCACCATTGTGGGAAGAATAAATTTCGGATCGGGGCAAATCTTGATCAAGGTTACAACAAATGTGAAGAAGCTGAAATTTACGATTGGGTTTCTTTCATGTTTATATTTGAGAAAATGGAAATCCTTTAATTTTAATTAAGTTAACAAGCTCATCTAATGTTTGAAAAACCTTGATTTGTAAATCCTCAGAGTAAGAATATTTTTTTGAGTTTGTTATAAATTCATCGAGATCAAGTATTTCATAACTAAAATCCTTAGATACCCAAACATCGATGTCCATATCAATATAATCCAAAACTTTTTTTTCAAATTTAGGTGGCATATTTAAGTTACAATAATAGTTTCGAAAGTCGCCTTCGGGTTCGTGAAATCTAAAAATGTTATACCAACGATCAAGCCAGTAATACTCGTAAGAAATAGTTCCGCGTCTGATAACCCCTAATTCGGGATGGGAAATTTCATTTTCAAACACACCGGCAAAAATGAGCAGCGAATCTCGCGTTTGAATAAGATCAGCTTTCCATGTGCGCTGGATTTTTCCATCAAATTTAAGTGAATTAATGGTGATTTTTTGATTTGATTTCATCATCAATTTGAAAACCTTCGAGAAAATTTAGAAGAGTTTTTGGTAGTTTAAGTTTCAAAAAACCGATTTAGAAATGTTCAAATTCTCAAGAACTTAAATAGATCGGAAAAACAATTTTACATTTTTTGAGGATTTCTGACCACTAAAACAGAACATGGGGCATGGTGAATGACCGAATCGGATACCGAGCCAAGTAATAGTCTTTCCCAACGATTGTAACCATGTGACCCTAAAATTATCAGATCGGCTTGAATTTCTTCAGCCTTTTCCACAATGCGTCTTTCCGGGGACCCGTTTAGAATTTCTAAATTAATATCAATGGCTTTTCCTTTAAAAATTATTTTCAATTTTTGGCTGGTAATTTCCAAAGTCTTTTCGGATTTTTCTTTGGCGATATTTTCGATTTCTGTCATTGATGGAAGATAACCAACATTAATTCCTAAGGATAGGGGAACCGCCATATCGACGACGGATAAAATTCTGATTTCATCTCCTTCACAGAGATTTAAAGTTTTCGTGAACTCGATTGCTGAGTCGCTGTGGTTTGTGCCATCAATGGCTAAAATAATTTTCATTTTGCATTTTCACCAAATACTTCGAAAAACAAAATTGATTCGGCAGCAATTGATTTGAGAAAAATAAGCTTGGTCAATGAAACAGTTAATATCAAACCTTATAAAAAATCAAACTTGCGGTTCATTTTGAATTATAAGATTTTCACCAATTTTATTAAAGAGTTGATAAAGCAAAAGTTGTTCGGTTGAGGTTAAATTGAACAGTAATTTTTCACCAATTTTTATCCATTCCTCCTCTATTTTGGGGCGGATCGCCACACCCTTTGGAGTGGCGAACACCCGAACTGTTCGCTTGTCTTTAGGACAACTTGAGCAAACAACAAAACCGTTTTTTTCCAGACTTTTTACCATTTTGTAAATAGTTGGCGATGAAACCCTAAGTTTCTCAGATAATTCGGTTTGACTTAATCCATCGGTTTTCCAGAGGGTAAACAGAATAAATATTTGACCTCCGTGAAGTTGATGTTTATTCAATTGCTTTTCAATCTCAACCTTCAGGTAGGTAGAGAATTGAGCAAATAAAAAAGGAATAGTTTCATTAAAATTCATAATACTTACCTTGCTAAGTAATAATACTTAGCAAGGTAAACTTTAGCAAGCTAAGTATTATTACTTAGCTTGCTAAAGTTTAAATTTAATAAAAAAAAGACTCTAATTTAGAGTCTTTGCAGGTACAATTTTGATTTTATGTTCTTCCGCTTTTTTTCCAATCCGAAAGAAAGGAATCAAGTCCTTTGTCGGTCAAAGGATGTTTTACAAGTTGCTGGATTACTTTATAGGGAATTGTCGCTACATTTGCACCTGCTAAAGCACAATCGACAATATGCATTGGATGACGGATTGACGCTGCCAAAACCTCGGTTTCAAAACCGTAATTATCGTATATTTGAACAATGTCACGGATAAGCTGCATGCCATCCTGGGCAATATCGTCTAATCTTCCGATAAATGGTGAAATATAACTGGCGCCAGCCTTTGCCGCCAAAAGTGCTTGGGCGGCAGAAAAACAAAGGGTTACGTTAACTTTAGTGCCTTCACTTCTGAACGTTCGGGTTGCCTTTAAGCCTTCAAGTGTTAATGGACATTTTATCACAACGTTTGATGCAATTTTGGCAAGTTCCCGACCCTCTCGAAGCATACCATCTGTATCGAGCGATGTAACTTCGGCAGAAACATCACCCGCAACCAATTCGCAAATTTTAGCAATATGGTCTTTAAAATCAACATTGCCTTCCTTTGCGACAAGCGAAGGATTTGTGGTTACACCATCAATTAAACCCATTTCGCTGGCTTCGCGTATTTCATCTAAATTTGCTGTATCAATAAAAAATTTCATAAGTTCCTCATAATTAATTTGAAATAGGATTTTTTAAACACCCGATTCCTTCGATTTCGACCTCACATAAATCGCCGACGTTCAATTTTGAAACACCTGGCGGGGTGCCGGTGGCGATCAAATCCCCGGGAAAAAGCGTCATTTGGTTAGAAATATATCGAATCAAATATTCGACTGGAAAAACCATCTGCGAAGTTCTTCCGTCCTGTTTAATGATTCCGTTTACACGGGTTCGGATCTGAAGATCCGAAACATCAACTTCCGTTTCGATAAAGGCTCCAACCGGACAAAATGTGTCAAATGATTTAGCTCGTGTAAATTGAACGTCCAATTTTTGAAGATCACGAGCGGTTACATCGTTCAGACAAGTATAACCCAAAACAAAATCAAACGGATTGTCGGTTTCGGTTAAATTCCGACATTCCTTGCTTATAACAATTCCAAGTTCGCCTTCATGTTCAATTTGATTGGATTGTTTGGGAATGACAATTGTTTCGCCCTCGGTAATTAAAGCCGATGGAGCTTTAAGAAAAAGTAAAGGGATTTTAGGGATTTCGTTTCCAAGTTCGGCGGCATGTTCCGCATAATTTCTTCCAACACAAACAATTTTTGAAGGTGAAACGGGTAAAAGAAATTTTACGAGGCGAGCTTCCACATTATGGGTTAAGTTAAGGTCATTTAAATTTTCTTTTTCAAGACCGGAATCAGGAAAAGGAAATACGAGATTGTTTCTAAAGGCACCCCAATAGGATTTTTTATTGTATAAAAAATGGCAGATTTTCATAGTTTTAGGGAACGGTTTCGCTGACCAAATTCGAAAAATCGCTGATGTTTCCGAATTTGTCAACGGCAGTTAAGTAGTAAAAATAAGTTTTACCGGATTCCACATTTGTGTCTTGAAATGTATTGGTTTTTAATAATTGCGGAGTTAATAACGTCCATTCGGTTTTTAATTTGTTGGGGTCGGTTGAGCGATAAATATTGTAACCGGCAACATCACTTTCAGGATTGGTTGCAAAGAAAATAGAAACTGTATTGGGAGAAACCGCGATTGTTAAAGCACTCGGAGGACTCGGGGCGAAAATGTCCCGGGGGACTATTTTGATTTCTTTCGATTCTAAACTTTCAATCGGATCGCCAACTGCCCCGAGTGAAACGGTTCTGACAAAATATGTGTAATTCTTTTCAAATGCAAAAGACTTATCGGCAAACTCATTAGTCGTAATTGGGATTTTATTCAATATTGTCTGTGAATTTTTTTCATTTTCAATCCGGTATATATTGTATCGCAAAATATTTGGGGGAGTTGAGCCATCAATGTTTTTTGTCGGAGACTGCCATTTAAGCAAAATTGAATCCTGCCCAACCATCAAGTTAAGATCGGTTGGTGAATCCGCGACTTTGGCGGTCGGCTCGATCAATAAAAAATTTGAAAATCCTGCTTTCTGCCCAGAGGCATTTGCAAATCTGATTGCATATCGAATTCGAGACTTTTGTCCAGCAAATTCAAGGGAGTCTTTATAAATCATTTCTTTTCGTCCGAAATCCGAATCACTGATGTTGATGGTGGCAATTAACGTACTGCGCGAAGCAAACTCATCCTCGGAAAGATTCAAAGGTGAATTGATCGGTTCGGTAAGCCTGTAAATATCTGTCCGACTTATATTTTGAAGACTCGCTTCGGAAGCATTGCGAGCTCCCATTGTCCAAAGTAGCACCACTTGATTTCCACGTTGAAAGCCGTTTATTTCAACTTTTTGACTTACCTTTTCAATAGGAGGGAGCGGCGGTTTTCTTTTTCCGCAATTTGCTGAAAAAAGCAAGGAGCAAAAAATAAACGCTAATACAGCTTTTTTATAGTGGTGTTTAATGTGCTTAAGAACGGTAAAATGCATGTGTATAATTAAAGAATGTATTGCCTCAAATTTTGATCTTGGGAAAGCTCGCCCAATTTGTTTAAAACATAGGATTCATCAATTATTTGATTTTTTTCCTCAAGTTCTTCGCCAAGAAAGCTGATCTCTTCCAACAATTTTTCTAAAAGCGTGTGCAGTCTTCGGGCGCCGATATCCTCAGTGGTTTGGTTGATTTTAACCGCCATTTCGGCAAGAGCGGTGATTGCGTTATCGGTGAATTCCAATATAATATTTTCAGTTTTAAGCAATGCTTGGTATTGCTTAATAAGCGAATTCTTAGGCTGAACGAGTATGCGCTTAAAATCTTCAAACCTCAACGATTCCAATTCAACTCGGATGGGAAATCGTCCCTGGAGTTCGGGAATCAAATCAGAAGGTTTTGAAACGTGAAATGCCCCCGCCGCGATAAACAAAATATGTTCAGTATTGACCATCCCATAACGAGTATTAACATTTGTTCCTTCGATAATCGGTAGTAAATCACGCTGAACTCCTTCACGGGAAACATCGGGGTTCCCGCTTCCGGATTCTCGCCCGGCAATTTTATCGATTTCATCGAGAAAAATTATCCCGGAAGACTGGGTTTTATCTATTGCTGAACGGGTTATTTGCTCCATATCCACGAGATTTTCGAGCTCATCTCGTAATAAAAAGTGTTTCGCTTCGGATATTTTTATTTTTCGCCGGACCGTTTTGGCAGGAAATAAATTGCCGAACATATCGCGCAGATTGACTCCCATTTCTTCCATTCCTTGTCCCCCGACAAAATCAATCATCGCGTTTGAACGGTCCTGGGTTTCCACTTCGATCAAACGATCATTCAAATCCCCGTTTCTTAATTGCTCCCTTAATTTTTCCCTTGTTTTATTGGGTTGTTTATCCTCAATTAAATCGTTTTTGTTGTCAAATGATTGCGAGTAATAAGAATTTGAGGTCGGCAATAATATATCGAGAATTTTTTCCTCAACATTTTCCTCGGCGCTTAGTTTTACATCTTCAAAGGCTGCTTGTTTGGTCATGTCAACGGCGACCTCCGTAAGTTCGCGAATCATACTTTCAACATCGCGTCCAACGTAACCGACTTCTGTAAATTTTGACGCCTCAATTTTGATAAATGGGGAATTTGCCAATCTGGCAAGCCGGCGGGCAATTTCGGTTTTGCCAACTCCGGTCGAGCCAATCATCAAAATATTTTTTGGTAAAACGTCCCGGGCTATTTCAGGAGAAAGCTTTTGACGGCGGATTCGATTACGCAATGCAACCGCGACCGCCCGTTTTGCACTGTCCTGACCAATTACATATTTATCCAATTCGGCAACGATTTGACGGGGCGTTAAATCATCAAGTTTCGGTTTTGAAACCATTTCTTTTATTTCTCCACTCAAAAAAATAGCCATTGTTTAATCATTAACCTCTTCAACTAAAATCTCCGAATTGGTAAAGATGCAAATTTCCCCGGCAATTTTTAATGATTCGAAAGCAATTTCTTTTGCCGACAGTTCAGTATGTTTTAGTAAAGCACGTGCCGCCGAAAGCGCATACATACTGCCCGAACCGACCGAAAGCAACCCGTCGTCCGAGGCGATAACATCGCCTTTCCCGGAAATCAAAAATGCATCGGTTTTATCGGCAACGATCAAAAGCGCTTCAAGATGCCGCAAATATTTGTCGGTTCGCCAATCCTTGCTTAATTCGATCGCGGCGCGTTCCAATTGCCCTTGAAATTGATCTAATTTTGCTTCGAATTTTGTTAAAAGTGTGAAGGCATCGGCGGTCGCTCCGGCGAACCCGACCAATACATCTCCGTTCTTTAGCCGCCGAACTTTCCGCGCATTTCCTTTAATCACTGTCTCACCTAAAGTTACCTGACCATCGCCAGCCATTGCGATGTGCCCGTTTCGTTGCACAAGCAATACCGTCGTAGAGCGAATTTGCGGCGACCATTTATTATTTTGCATAAAACTTTATGATAAATCTTAAAATTGAAATGCTCAAATTGACAGCGGGTATTGATATGTTTGAACATTGTAAAGTTTATGAAGAGAAAACCTATCATCGCCATTACCATGCGTTTGGAACTCGAAACCGATCGTTTTTACCTCGGGCGCGATTACAGCGAGGCGCTGGAGGCTTTTGGGGCAATTCCATTGCATATCAGTTTGATTCCCAACCGGAAATATCTTTCGGAAATTGTCAAAAATGTCGATGGGATTTTGCTTCCAGGCAGCGATACGGACGTTGATCCGCTGAAATTCGGTGAAGAACCTCGTCCGAATTTGAAAAAAATTATTCCCGAAAAAGAAGATACCGATTTAATGGTTTTGGCGGAAGCCGAGAAATTTAATAAAAGTGTTTTGGGAATTTGTTTCGGGATGCAGATTTTAAATGTTTCGCGAGGCGGAACGCTTTTTCAGGATATTGAGACCGATATTGAATATTGTTTGAAACATGAACAGGGAAAACCATTGGCAAGAAACTCGCATAGTCTCGAATTTGAAAAATCAAGTTTGTTAGCGCGTCTGATAACGAATAAGGGTAATATTTTGGTCAATTCCCATCATCATCAATCGGTCAGCGCGGTCGGAAAAAATTTAAAATCCACTGGATGGGCAAAAGATGGTGTGATTGAATGCATCGAAGATACGCGTGAAAACAGATTTGTTTTGGGTGTCCAGTGGCATCCCGAATTGTCCTGGAAAACAGACGATTTGTCCAAAAATATCTTTGAAAGTTTTATATCGTCTTGTAAAAAATAAAAGGAAAATACTTGTGGCAAACTTAGAAAGAAAACCAATTACGTTGGGCTTAGAAAAGATT
>CADEFG010000202.1 GCA_902826505.1 uncultured Acidobacteriota bacterium | reverse complement strand
CCAAGAAAACGCAGCGGCTTTCGTCCGACTAATTTATTTTTGAGATGGCTTGTAGTAACTCAAAGCAAAAAAAAACAAAAAAAGGAAACTCAAAAATACTTGGGGTCACCCGCGACTTCGGCGGGAAATTATTTGCTCCTGCCAAGATGCGGGTGACGCCAAGATGCAAAAATAAAACTTTTTAGTTCTTCAACTATTTTGAGTTGGGCTTAAATAAGTTTTGGCAATTTCATTATCTGATGACAGCTCTTTCGATATGACAAATTTAGTTTGCGGTTGATAAATCTAAAAAAAATCCTTCCAGATCGGTTTGCCTTCGGAAACAGAATTTATTTTCAGTTGCTATGATTAAAAATTTTCATTGACATAATGAAAATTTTTAATTGACTTTATTTAAAATCTTCATTATTTTTAAAATTATAATTATTTTAATTCCAACCTGATGCTATGAAAGACGCATTGAAAGATATCGAAGGTTTAGGATTGACGGCACAGCGGCAGACAGTTCTGCGAGTGATCCGCGAATCGGACGAACACCTGACGGCGAACGAAGTCTTTGAGGATGCCCGCCGGCTTTTGCCGAGCATCTCGTTCGCGACCGTCTACAATTCTTTGCATTACCTGAAGGACGCGGGATATATTGCGGAGATCAGTTTTGGCAACGGGGCTTCGCGTTTCGACGCGCTGACTTCCCGCCACGACCACGCGATCTGCACAAAATGCGGAAAGCTGGTTGATATGGAAATCGATTTACCGCCCGAGGTCGTGAATTTTGCGGCGGAATTTTCCAAATTCAAAATCGATTCAATTGAACTGACTCTGCGGGGCTTATGTCCAAAATGCAGTAAATAATAAAATTGACTGCAAAACCGGGCTGAACTTAAAACGAATAACATATCTTGCAGAAGGGTGGCGGGGATTATAACAAATAAGAATAAATTTCGATGGAACAATGTAAATTTGTTCTTGAAAAACATAAAAACAATTTGGAAGGTATATGAAAATGACACATGACACTGAGCATAATAATCTATCAAATGACGCAACTTTAGAAGTTAACGACTCAAGCCGATGCCCGTTCACGGGCGGAGCCATCAAATTTACCACTGCTAGTCACAGGTCGAATCGTGACTGGTGGCCGAATAAGTTGAATTTGAACATCCTTCGTCAACACTCTTACCTATCCAATCCGATGGGTGAGGGATTCAATTACGCGGAAGAGTTCAAAACTCTCGACCTGACGGCACTAAAAGAGGATCTTGCCAAGTTGATGAGCGATTCTCAGGATTGGTGGCCGGCAGATTTTGGTCATTACGGACCACTATTTATTCGCATGGCATGGCACAGCGCCGGCACCTACCGCATTGGCGACGGGCGCGGCGGCGGCGGACGAGGGCAACAGCGGTTCGCGCCACTCAACAGTTGGCCTGATAATGTGAGTCTGGACAAAGCGCGGCGGCTTTTGTGGCCGATTAAGCAGAAGTATGGCAGGAAGATTTCCTGGGCTGATCTGATGATCCTCGCGGGCAATGTTGCGCTGGAGACAATGGGCTTCAAGACTTTCGGCTTCGGCGGCGGGCGCGAGGACGTTTGGGAGCCGGATCAGGATGTTTACTGGGGCGCCGAAACGACATGGCTGGCTGGCGATATCCGCTATCTACACGGTTCTGAGGGGGTCGAGAAACCGGGCGGAGTACTGGTGTCGGACGACGATGCCGATGGCGATATGCACAGCCGGAAGCTGGAGAACCCGCTGGGTGCGGTACAGATGGGATTGATTTACGTTAACCCCGAAGGACCGGATGGGAATCCCGATCCGCTCGCCGCCGCCCATGACATCCGCGAAACTTTTGGACGAATGGCGATGAACGACGAGGAAACCGTCGCGTTGATCGCGGGCGGTCATAGTTTCGGCAAAACGCACGGTGCCGCTGATGCCTCGCACGTGAGCGTCGAGCCGGAAGCTGCCAGCATGGCGGCACAAGGTTTTGGTTGGGCGAACAGTTTCGGGACGGGAAAGGGCGCCGACACGATCACCAGCGGGCTGGAAGTGACGTGGACGACGACGCCGACGAAGTGGAGTAACAATTTTTTTGAGAATCTGTTTGCTTTTGAGTGGGAACTTTCGAAAAGCCCGGCGGGTGCTCAACAATGGATTGCCAAAGAGGCAGACGCGATTATTCCGGATGCTTATGATCCGTCAAAAAAACATTTGCCGACCATGTTGACTACCGACTTGTCGTTGCTGTTTGACCCGGCTTACGAAAAGATCTCAAGACGTTTCCTTGAGAACCCGGATGAGTTCGCCGACGCATTTGCCCGGGCTTGGTTCAAACTGACGCATCGCGATATGGGACCGCGCGCACGGTATCTCGGTTCGGAAGTGCCGGAAGAAGAACTGATTTGGCAAGATCCGATTCCGGAGGTTACGCACGAACTAGTTGACGCATCGGACATCGCTGCACTCAAGGCTAAAATTCTTGATTCCGGATTGTCCCTGTCGCAGTTGGTATCGACCGCCTGGGCGTCCGCCTCGACATTCCGCGGCGGCGATAAACGCGGCGGCGCAAATGGTGCTCGAATTCGCCTTGAACCGCAGAAAAATTGGGAAGTTAACAACCCGGGTGGTTTGGCGACGGTGCTCGATGTACTTGAAGGCATCCAAAAAGAGTTTAACGATGCTCAGTCGGGTGAAAAACGGATTTCGCTCGCCGACCTAATCGTTCTCGGCGGATGCGCCGCGATCGAAAAGGCTGCGAAAGATGCCGGGTTTGATGTAACGGTTCCTTTTAATGCGGGACGCGCAGATGCCTCGCAAGAGCAAACCGAAGTGGAATCATTCAAGTATTTAGAGCCGCAGGCGGACGCCTTCCGCAATTTCAAAAAGAGCCATCACAAAACAAAGGCAGAAGAATTGCTCGTTGACAAAGCGCAGCGATTGACATTGACCGCGCCTGAAATGACGGTTCTGGTTGGTGGTTTGCGGGTCTTGAACGCCAACTACGACGGATCGCAACACGGCGTCTTCACGACCCGTCCGGAGACGCTCACCAACGATTTCTTTGTCAATCTGCTCGATTTCGGCACGACCTGGAAGTCAACATCTGAGGCAGAGGAACTTTTTGAAGGGCGGGATCGGATCACCGGCGAACCAAAGTGGACCGGCACGCGTGTCGATCTTATTTTCGGTTCGAATTCGGAGCTTCGTGCCTTAGCGGAAGTTTACGGCAGTCATGATAGTCAAGAGAAATTCGTGCAGGACTTTGTGGCGGCATGGACCAAAGTGATGAATCTTGATCGCTTCGATCTGGCATGATTTCCAAACTGTTTGGAAAACCAATCGGAAAAATGTTTCTCTGTGGGTGTCGCCAGAGCGTATTTGGCATTGCCAAAGAAGAGGTTGTCTGACTAATGAGAGTGACGGGGTGGTCTGATACCAGACCACCTTTTCTAGTTTTCCGATATTATTTTTCAAATTGTTCAAAAGGAACCACGGTGGCACTTGCACGGAATATTGTAAAAAACACGGCGAAAGTGTGCAATAGGTGCAAGTCAATAGAAAAAGGCACTTTTCAGTGCCCCTAACTTATTGAATTTAATAATACACCCGGCATGATTCGAACATGCGACCTCTTGATTCGTAGTCAAGCACTCTATCCAGCTGAGCTACGGGTGCGCAAAAGCGAATATTTAGACTACAAATCTTATGCTTTTCTGTCAAGTCCTGAATTTTAAGTCTCAATTTCCAAGTCCCAAGTCTCGAGCCCCAAGTCTAAATTTCTAAGTGTGGTGTCTCAAATTCGAAATAACGTAATCGCGATAAAAGTCTGTTTTTAATGACTTGAGCCTTGAGACTTGAGGCTAGGGACTTATTTCGCGAAGTAGCCTTGACGCGTTTTCGAAATCAGTTCCGCGTTGTTGACCTCGATCTTGATGGCGCGCCATTTGCCGTCGCGTTTTTCGTTCGAAGATTGATACTCGATCGTATAAAGCGTCCGCAGTTCGGCGGCGACCGAGGCGTAGAGTCTGCCCATTTCTTCGAGACGATTGATGGCGTTGAGCGTTCCGCCGGTGCGGTCGGCAAGAATCTGCAATCTGAACCGGGCGGCATTGTACATTGCGACTTGAATCGGCAGCGGGTCGGCGAGTTTTGACGGGTCGCCGGTCGGCAGCGCGAGCGGATAAATCGTGACGCCCTGCACGTCGGCTTTATTTAAAACGCGGTTCAGATTGTCGTTTGTTTCGGGTTTGATGGCGGTCAGCATATCTTTTTCGGTGATTTTTTGGAGCAAATCGCGATCCGTATCGCGCAGAGCCGTATCGACCCCGTCGGTCAAGACGATGATCGCCTTGCGCCTTTTGCCTTCGCCGACGAGTTTGTTGAGCGCGAAATCGAGCGCTTTGTAAAGCTGGGTTTTACCGCGTCCGTTGGCGACGCTGATCGAATTGCCGATGGCTTTGCGGTCGGTCGTAAAATCGTTGCGCAAATTTACTTTATCGTAAAATTCGATGACGGCAATGCGGTCATCCGGCGCGAGCGCGTCAACAAAACGGTACGCCGATTGCCGGATCGTTTCGCGAAAACCGAGGGTCGAGCCTGACATATCCAATATCATAACGACCGAAAAAGGTGTCACGACCGGTTCACAACGCTGGATATTTTGCTTGACACCGTACTCGCGCATCGTGAAATCTTGCCGGTTTAAATCCGTGATTAGGCGTCCTTTGCGGTCGGCGACACCGACGTTCAAACGGACGATCGACGAATCAACCGTGATCGGTTCATCGTCCGTTTGCCCCGAAACGCTCAAAAAGCCGCCCAGTAAAAATGATAAAATGATAAAAAAGCGTGAATATTGCATAACAGAATTTTAATTAATCAGACGCTGTTTTCCGAAACGCGGTTGCACGACCGATTGTTTCAAAAACTTCTTAACAATAATCGTTTTATGGTTTATAATTCTTTCAACCTGAGAAATCAAGTCAGATAAACAGTAGAAGTTGTTGTTTATTTTCCATTCTAACGAAGATTGAAGAGGTTTCCCAATGTTTTATATTCCGAATTTTTGTTGTCAATGCGGGGAAAAAATTGAACGTCCGAATCCGTCTTTCAAAGACAGCCGAAAGTTTTGTGATGTTTGTCAACACGATTTTGTTTTACAGAGAATCTTGCCGATAATATTTATTGTATTGATGGCGTTTCTCGGTGTTTTTGGGATCGGGAGTTACTGGCGCGGCGGCGAAAAGCCGTTAAATATTTCAACCAAACAGTTGGCGGCAAATTCATCGAATGCGGGCAACCCGGCGGCGAACCGAGCATCGCAAGTTAATGGCAATGCAAACCGCCAACAACTAACGACCGCCAATAATTTGCCGGTAAATACGCAGAATACGCTGCCAATCCGAAATTTGACAATCAAGCCGCCGGCACAGCAAACGGGAACGGTTTCGCCTGCCGCTGCACAAACGGTTTATTTTTGCGGCGCGCTGACCAAAAAAGGAACGCCCTGTTCGCGGCGTGTGAAAGGCGGCGGACGTTGTTGGCAGCACAAAGGGCAAGACGCGCTGTTTCCGCCGGAAATATTGATTGCAAATCAATAATTTTGGTATGACGAAAAGGCTTTTTTGGCAAAATCGGCTATAATTTAATCGAGTTTTTTTAGAAAATAATCATCAACGACAAACGAATGAAACCTTTAGCACCGAATACATTATTACAAAACCGTTATTTAATCGTGCATTTAATCGGCAAAGGCGGAATGGGCGAAGTTTATCTGGCAGTCGATCAGCGGCTCGGCAGCGCGATCGCGCTGAAACGCACTCTGCACGCCGATGACGAGCAACTCGGCGGTGCATTCGAACGCGAAGCGCGAACGCTGGCGCGGCTCCGGCATCCGGCGTTGCCAAAGGTCAGCGATCATTTTATCGAAAACGACAATCAATATTTGATCATGGATCATATCTCCGGCGACGATTTGGCGAAGCGTCTGACGGCGACCGGAAAACCATTTCCGCTTAGTTGGGTTTTGTTTTGGGCAGACCAATTGCTCGACGCGCTGGCTTATCTGCATACGCACGAACCGCCGATCATTCACCGCGACATCAAACCGCAAAATCTGAAATTGACGGATGAAAATAATATCGTTTTGCTGGATTTCGGATTGTCGAAAAATTCTGCTGCCGGTCAATCGAATCTCGGAAATACGAGCGGCAGCGGAAGTACGGGCAGCGTCGTCGGTTATACGCCGCATTACGCGCCGATGGAACAGATTCGCGGCACGGGAACCAGCCCGCGCAGCGATATTTATTCACTGTCGGCGACGCTTTACCAGCTTTTGACGAATTTTGTGCCGCCCGATGCGCTCTCGCGCGCCGACTTTCTTTTGAGCGGAAAGGCTGACCCGATCACTCCGATCAACGAAATCAACAGCGAAATTCCGAAAGCGATCTCGGACGTGATCTTAAAGGGAATGTCGATCAGCCAGGATCACCGTTTTGCCGATGCCCGCGAGATGCAGAAGGTTTTGCGCGAAACTTACGCCAAAATGCAGAGCAATACATCGGAAAAAACCATTGCCTTCAATATGGCGGACGAACCGTCGGCACCGGTCGCGCAGTCTTCGCCGTTTTCCCCGGACGATAAAACCGAAAAGTTTTCGGCGCCTGTTTTCAACGATCAACCGGTTTCGAAAGAAGCGATGGGCGCACAGACGATACCGTTTGGAATGGTCGGCAATAGCAACAGCAGCGCCGAAAGCTCGGCAGCGGCGGTAAACAATGCCGAAAAAACCGAGCAGATTCAGGATTTCGATTCGACGATTCGGATCGAATCCGAACCGCAAAATGTTTCGGTCGCGCAGAATTTCGGACAAAAGACGGAAGTTTTGCCGGTTCCGGCTGATTCCGCTGCGCCGCCGCCGGCGCAGCAATCGGGCATCAAAACCGAGGTTTTCGGCGGTGATTTCGGGGCGGCAGATTATCTGCAAAATAATCAAACCGCGCAGATGCAAAATCCCGTGACGGAAAGTTTCGAGACCAAGACCAATGAATCGCCTGTGCCGAATTTTACGGGCGATCAAACCGTTCCGTTTATCGGGATTGATAGCCAGAGACCGGTCGTCGATCTGGCGCAAACCCAGCCGATTTCGGCGTTTGATTCCGTGCCGCCGGTCGAAAATTCCTCGTCCACAGCGGAAACGCGTTTGCCGACGCAGGATTTTGTGCCGGATAAGGGACAGGGTTTTCCGCCGGTTGCGCCCAATTACGCGCCGACCCCGAACCAACCGCCGCCGCCGAATGTTCAGCCTCGACCAGCAAAGAAAAAAGGGAAGGGCTTGATCTTTGCGGTTCTCGGTGCGCTTTTCGGACTCGTGATCCTTGCCGCTGCCGGTGGCGGAATTGCCTGGTATTTGATGAATCAGCCAAGCGTTTCGGGCACGACAAATGTCGCGACGCCATCGCCCGAACCGTCGCCGTCACCGACCCCGGAACCAACGGCGGAACAGGCAAATACCAATACGGGCAATATTTCGAATTCGGATGTTGTCTCGTCGAACAGTGTTGATAATTCAGCAGTCAATACCGATCCCGTTCCCGATAAGACGAGAACGACGACAACGCAGACACCGGTGACCGTGCCGACCATCAAACCGACGACGCCGCGACCGACTCAGTCAACCGTCACGCCGCGACCGGCGACACCGCGACCGACCAGCAAACCGGAAACGAAACCGACGTTGAGAGGAACAGTGATTCCGCAATAGTTTTGGAGTGATGAAGATGAAAAGAACGAAATATTTAAATTGGTTTGTTTATTTAATGCTTTTGTTATCGATTTTTTCCTTGACCGCTGATGCCCAGGCGCAGCCGCGGAAAAAGGATCTGGAAAAAGCCCGCAAGATCGCCAAACAGGGCGACCAGCTTTATAACCAGAAAAATTATCGCGGGGCGATCGATAAATATGCCGAAGCGATTGCGCTCGTTCCGCAATTTCCCGCGGCGCATTTTTGGAAGGGTTACGCGCATTATTTTCTGAACGAATTTAACCAATCGGTTTCAGATTTAGACGCCGCTTTGATCCAGGGTTATGAAAAACCTTTGGAAATTTACCGGCTTCGCTGGT
>CADEFG010000201.1 GCA_902826505.1 uncultured Acidobacteriota bacterium | reverse complement strand
CGCCGCGCCGGTTGTCAATATGGAATTTATTCTCGACGGTCTGGATTTGCGGAAATTCTTTGACGCGATCACGACGGCGGACGAGATCACCAACGGCAAACCGAATCCGGAAATTTTTCTGAGGTCGGCGGAAAAACTCGGCGTTGAAGCAAGCAATTGTGTGGTTTTTGAAGATGCCTTTGGCGGCTTTGAAGCGGCGCACCGCGCGGGAATGAAATCCGTCGGAATTGCGACCGTTAATTCGATCGAAGAAATTTTGCGGCTCGATTCGGTTTTGGAAGCGCACGCGGATTTTTCTACTTTGAAGGCGCAAGAACTGATCGAAAGATACGTTCCTTTTCAAGCGAAAGCGAATTAGAAAAATAAACAGGAAGGAAAATTGGATGAAAAAGTATCTATTTTTGTTGGTTTTAGGAATATTTTTTGCCGGCTGCAATTATACCGGAACGCCGGTCGAATTTGCCGATACTTGCAACAAGGCAAATGATGACAAATATGTCGAGGTGGTCGGATTTTTCAAAAATACGGGAAGCGCGATGTGTTCCAAGAGCGGTAACGAGCCGATGCGCTGCCCGATCGATTTTCTTGATGCGCCGACTTCGGACAAAATTCCGATTCGCGCCTATATCGACAAAGGAAGCGGCGCGAGCTCGATCGACGCGGAAAAGGATCAGCCGTTGAAGATCAAAGACGAAAAAGGCGAAGTGATCGAAAACACGCAAAAAGTAAAAATCGTCGCCGATGTCAATGTCTTGAGTGACGCATCAAAAGTCGGTGATACAAAATCGGCAGGCTGTTTTTTGACCGTCAAGAAAATCGAAAAAGCGCAGTAAAAATCAAGTCAGAACCGACTGCGGTAGCGGGCGGTTGAAGGTTTAAATTCGAGATTTTTGATTGATAATCTTTAAACCCATCCGCTACCGCAGATGGTTCTGACCTTAAAATATGAGATGCGATTGGGCGAAAAACGAGCTGGCGATTGCCTATCACGACGCGGAATGGGGCGTGCCCTTACGCGACGATCAGAGATTGTTTGAATTTTTGATTCTCGAAGGCGCGCAAGCCGGACTTTCGTGGGACACCGTTTTAAGAAAACGCGAAAATTACCGCCTGGCGTTTGATAATTTCGATGCCGGAAAAATCGCGCTTTACGACGCGCAAAAATGCGCCGAGCTTCTCGAAAACGAAGGCATTATCCGCAACCGTCTGAAAATCGCCTCGGCTGTTCGAAACGCGAAATGTTATTTGATAGTCAAAGAAGAATTCGGCTCGTTCGATAAATATATTTGGAGTTTTGTCGACGGCAAACCAATTAAAAATGCTCTCGTAAACAGCCGCCAAATTCCCGTTTCGACCGCCGTTTCCGACGCGATGAGCAAAGATTTGAAACGGCGCGGCTTCAATTTTGTCGGTTCGACGATTATGTATGCGTTTATGCAGGCTTGCGGTTTGGTCAACGATCATCTGGTTTCGTGTTTTCGGTATAATGAAATCGGTTAAAGATGGCGAGTTTATTAGTTGAGTTTGTAAATTTTACGGAAACGCTTAATCGTTCGAATATTGATTATGCAATCTGTGGCGGTTGGGCGATGGCGATTCACGGATTGCCGCGAGCGACAATTGATATTGATTTACTAATTTTGTCGGAAAATCTTTCAGACGTTTGGAAAATCGCGCAAAATCTCGGATACGATGTCGAAGGTTTGCCGCTGCATTTTCATGACGGTGTGATTGAAATTCGGCGTATTTCTAAAATTGACAAGGAATCGAAAAGACTTTTTACGCTTGATTTTTTGCTTGTCACCGAAGGATTAAAAGAAATTTGGGAAAATCGGGAATTGATCGAATGGGAAGACGGTGAAACTTGGACGGTTTCGCGGGACGGTTTGATCGAGCTTAAAACAATCAGCGGACGCGAACAGGATTTGCTTGATATAAAAAAACTGCGCGAGGTCGAAAATGAAAGTTGATATGTCGCCGAAAGCGGTTAAAGAAAGATTAAAAACAGTTGATGAGCTTTGGCTTTTGAGCGTTAAATTAATGAATTCAAAAAAGGTAAAAACTGCCAGAGACAAGAAAAATGAATTACCCGATAACGCCCGCGATTCGCGCGCTTCGTGAGAAAAAAGTTGATTTCGAGCCGCACGTTTTCGATTACGTCGAAAAAGGCGGAACGCGGCATTCGGCGGAAGTCCTGAAAGTTGACGAACACGCGGTCGTCAAAACTTTGATCTTTGAAACAAGCGAGAAAAAGCCTTTGATTGTCTTAATGCACGGTGATTTTCAAGTTTCGACCAAAAATCTGGCGCGTTATTTGAACGTTAAGACGGTTGCACCCGTCGCGCCCGAAAAAGCATCAAAGCTGACAGGTTATTTAGTCGGCGGAACTTCGCCTTTCGGCACGAAAACAAAAATGCCGATTTACGCCGAAAAGACGATTTTCGAGCTTTCGAAAATTTACATCAACGGCGGCAAACGCGGCTTTCTGGTGGCGATTGAGCCGCGAGTTTTACGCGACGTTTTGCAGATTGAAGCGGTCGAGGTTGCCATCAAAGAATAATTTGACAACAGATTTCACGGATTACACAGATCTAAAAAATCAGTGGAATATGTAAAATCTGTTGTTAAAAATTTAAAGAAATATGTTAATTGATGATTTTTTACCCGTTTACGATTTCAGCGAGCGGCACGAAACAAACATTCGTGCATCGCGCGAGAAGGTTTTCGCGGCGGTTGATTCGACCGACTTTTCCGCTTCGTGGCTAATTTGGGGACTTCTTGCCTTGCGCGGGCTCGGCTGGTCGCGCCCGACGCAGAACTTGACTTTGTGCGATATCACAAACGACGGTTTTGCGCGTTTGGGCGAAATGCCGAAAGAGGAAATTCTGCTCGGACTCGCGGGAAAATTCTGGACAATCGGCGGAAGCTTGCAAAAAGTTGACGCCGGAAATTTCAAGGAATTTGACGAAAAAGGTTTTGCCAAAGCGGTCTGGAATTTTTCACTCGACGAAAAAAACGGCGAAACGCGGCTCAAAACCGAAACGCGAATCCGCTGTCTCGACGAAGGCAGCCGTAAAAGCTTTGCGCTTTACTGGACGGTTGTCGAGCCGTTCAGCGGAATTATCAGAACCGAAATGCTGCGGCTCATCAAAGAAAAAGCCGAAAGCGGAAGTTGATATTCAATTTATAGTTGAAAATAATTTTGTTGAAATATTCAAAATTTATTAGCAAAAATCGTGTTGTTTATGTATCTTATAAAAATGAATGAACATTCACTCATTTTGTTTGGGTGAGCAAAACGGAGAAAATAAAATGAAGGAAGCAGTTATTGTTTCAGCCGTGCGGACGGCGATTGAGAAGGCTTAGAGATGATAAAATATTAGGTGAAAAATTATGCAAGTAACAATTGAATTACCTGAAAACTTAGCCGCGAATCTGCAATCGCACAAAGGAAAATTATCGAGAATTTTCGAACTCGGCTTGCGCGAATTTGAAGCAAGCTCTTCGGTCGGTTATAAAAGTGTCGCCGATGTTTTGGAATTTTTCGCCGGATTGCCCGCACCTGGAGAAATTTTGGCTTTGCGTCCGTCGGTGGAAATGCAGGAAAAGATTGTTGAACTGCTCGAAAAAAATCGGCGCGAAGGTTTGAGCGAAGCGGAAGAGCAAACCTGGGCGAGTTATGAATTCGTCGAGCATCTCGTTCGCATCGCCAAGACGAAAGCCAAAAAACAGTTGAAAAAATGAGCGTTACATACATTCAACCGCTTTGAGAAATTTGATTTATGAACGCGCGCAAGGTCTTTGCGAATATTGTTTGATCGATGAAGAAATCAGTTTTGCGAAACATCAGATTGACCACGTGATCGCGGAAAAACACGGCGGCGAAACGGTCGCAGAAAATCTGGCTTTGTCGTGCGCGGTCTGCAACAAATACAAAGGAAGTGACATTGCTTCGATTGACGGCGAAACCGGCGCGATCGTGCCGCTTTTCAATCCGCGAACAGACGTTTGGAGCAAACATTTCAGAATTGAAAACGGAACTTTTACCGGCTTAACGCCAAACGCAAGAGCGACGATTCGGCTTTTGCAAATTAACAACGCGGCGCGAATCGAGGAAAGGAAAATTTAACAAGAAAAGAAATTATGTCGCGCGTAAAAATTCAAATCTTTCACGAAAACAATGCGAAGGGTGAAACAAAGTTAGTTCGCACAGTTTGGATTAAAAAAGATTCGGATAAAAGTTTGACAGGTAAAAGGGCTGGACAAATTTTGGCAAATAATTTTCCTCAGTTTGATAATTCTTCGATTAGAAACGGATTGTCAAAAACTGAAAATGGTTGGCGTGCGAGTAGAACATTAAAGCCGACGGAGAAATGTGAATTTCATTATATTTGGGAAAATGCAGTAATAACGGAAGAAGATTCAGAATAAAAGGAAAAAATTATGAAAGAAGCAGTTATTGTTTCAGCCGTGCGGACGGCTGTCGGAAAAGCACCGAAAGGGACTTTGAAAAATACGCGTCCCGATGATCTGGGTGCGGCGGCGATCAAGGAAGCGGTTTCGCGCGTTGAAGGTTTGAACCTCGGCGAGATCGACGACGTGATTATGGGCTGCGCGTTTCCCGAAGCCGAGCAAGGGATGAACGTGGCGCGCACCTCGGCGATCGAAGCGGGTTTGCCGGTCGAAGTTTCGGCGATGACGGTTAATCGTTATTGTTCGTCGGGACTCCAGACGATCGCGCTCGCGGCGGATCGGATTCGCACGGGCGGCGCGGAAATCATCGTCGCGGGCGGGCTTGAAACGATGTCGATGATCCCGATGGGCGGCAATGTCGTGCGCCCGAATCCGAAGATCGTTGATAATTATCCCGATTATTATTTGAATATGGGTTTGACCGCCGAAAATCTGGCGCGAAAGTATGAAATCACCCGCGAACAGGCGGACGAATTTTCTTTGCAGTCGCATCTGAAAGCGGCGGGGGCGATCAAGGAAGGGAGATTCAAAGATGAGATCGTCGCGTTTACGGTGTTGGTTGACGAGCTCGACGAAAACGGTCGCGTGCGCCGCAAGGAAGTCGTTTTCGATACGGACGAAGGAGTGCGTTACGACGCAAATATCGAAGGTTTTGCAAAACTCAGACCCGTTTTTCACGTGAATGGAACCGTGACGGCGGGGAATTCTTCGCAAATGTCGGACGGCGCGGCGGCGTGTGTCGTGATGTCGCTGGACAAGGCAAACGAATTGGGTTTAAAACCTTTGGCGCGTTTCGTCTCGTTTGCAACCGCCGGTTGTTTGCCGGAAGAAATGGGCATCGGTCCGGTTTATGCGATTCCGAAAGCGCTGAAAATGGCGGGTTTGACGCTCGACCAGATCGACGTCATCGAACTCAACGAAGCGTTTGCCGCGCAAGGTCTTTCGGTCATGAAAGTTCTCGAAATGAATCCCGCGAAAGTCAACGTCAACGGCGGCGCGGTCGCGCTCGGTCATCCGCTTGGCTGCACCGGCGCGAAATTGACGGCGACCGTTTTGCAGGAACTAAAACGAACCGGCGGACGCTACGGAATGGTCACGATGTGCGTCGGCGGCGGCATGGGCGCAGCGGGAATTTTCGAGCGTTTGGATTAGTTTTCCGTTAATGAGCGAGAAAGAAGCGCAAAAAGCCGATTGGATTTATTTGCCGGAAGATGTGCAGGAAATTTCTCTGTGGAGTTGTTTACACGACGGAGAGTTGATTTCCTGCCGTTCAAATCTTCTTGAACGCTTTGTGACGCTTGAAATTCAAGTTGAGCATTTAGTTAAAGATAAAGAAAATCCAATAAGTTTCTTTCTTAAACTTGAAGAAGTTACATCAGTCAGAGCTCTCGGTAACTTTCGCTGGGTCGGAAAATTTGAAAAGCCCGAAAATATTTCGCGGGAAGAAGAAGTAAAACTTGTTAAAGAATATTGGGCTAAGTGGCGCGCAGAATCTGTCAGCTGGGCGGAATTTGAAACTTCGCTTGCCACTGACCCGCTCCAAATCAGAGACGCGAGCTATGTTTCCAAAAACGATGAAACGACTTTAAGACTCGGCGGATTTCTTGACGGCGAAAAGTTTGATGATATTTATTTCGATGTCTTCTTACGCGGAAAAACATTGACGGCTTCACGAAGCGACGGCGCGGATTTCAGTCTTGAACAATTTATCGATCTCGGAAAAGAGTATTGGAATTCATTTGGAAATAAATGATTTACCTGTCTTTTGAGCGGCTGGATTGATTTTTTAAAACGTCAAAGGTCGGTATTCTTTTTAAATTTTGGCAAAAACTATTTCGCAAATAAGTCAGATTTGTGAAAATTTTTCAAAAATTTACCAATAGTTTAAGGAGATAAAGTTATGAGAATACCGACGGCGACGGAAATGGAGGGTTATGTTGACCAGCATATTTCGCAAATCTGCGGCTGTGCCTATCATAATGATAACGATAATCACTGCGCGCATTTTGTTTGTCATGTCGCGCAGCTCAATTTCGGGCAAACCTGTTTTGGGATGAGCGGCAGCGGCAGTCATGATATAAGTTCGAACATCAGAGTTCAGGAAGTTTTTCCGCGCTGCCGGCGCGTCGGGCGGTGGGCGGACAAACCGGCGGATTTGCGAAACGGGTTTATCTTTACAACTCAAACGGGCAATGTTGATCTGGCGGCGAAAACGATGGCTAATGTCCGCCGAAAACATATCGGTATATTTATCGAGCAGGACGTTTGGCAGTATAAAAATGCGCTTCGCCACGTGATCAAACAAACACCGGAGGAGTTTGGTCAGCATTATACCGGAACCGGTTACGGTGTGTTTTACGGCGAATTTCCGCTCTAAAAACACCAAGCAAGATATTTTCGATAAAATTTTTACGGATTTGTTCGAAATATCTTGATTTTCTCAAGGAAAACAATTAAATTTTCTTGCTGAATGAATGTTCATTCAGTTATAATACTCGCAACAAACCTGAATCATAAAAAAGAGGAAAAAAAATATGGATGCAAAGATGGAAAAAGATTTTATCAAAGGCGGCGCGTTTTTGATCGAAAACCCGACGGCGGCGGAGATTTTTACACCCGAAGATTTTACCGACGAACATAAAATGATCGGCGAAACGATCCGCGAATTTGTCGACAACGAGGTTCGCCCCGTAATCGAAGCGATGGAAAAGCACGATTGGGAAACGGCGCGAAGATTGGTGCGCGAAGCCGGTGAGCTCGGGCTTTTGGGCGCGAATATTCCCGAAGAATACGGCGGCTCGGCGCTCGATCAAACTTCGGGCGTGATCATCGCCGAAGCGGTCGGACGCGGCGGCGGTTTCGGGACGACGTTCGGCGCGCAAACTTCCATCGGTCTGCTTCCGATTTTCTATTTCGGTTCGGAAGAATTAAAACAAAGCTGGATTCCGCGCATCGTTTCGGGCGAGGTCGTGACGGCTTATTGTTTATCCGAAGCCGGTTCCGGTTCCGATGCGCTCGGCGCAAAATGCAATGCGCGGCTTTCGGAAGACGGCACGGAATATATTTTGAACGGCGAAAAAATGTGGATCTCGAACGGCGGTTTTGCCGATGTTTATATAGTTTTCGCGAAAGTTGACGGCGAAAAACAGAAGTTCTCGGCGTTTGTCGTCGAGCGTTCGGAAAATTGCCGCCCCGGCGCGGAAGAACATAAAATGGGCATCAAATCTTCTTCGACGACGCCGCTCATTCTGTCGGATGCGCGGATTCCCGCAACGAATCTGATCGGCGAAGTCGGCGACGGCGCGAAGATCGCCTTTAATATCTTGAACGTCGGGCGCTTCAAACTCGGCGCATCCGTGACGGGCGGCGCGAAACTCGCACTTCACGACGCGATTCGATATGCGAACGAACGTCAGCAATTCAACAAACCGATCTCATCTTTCGGCGCGATGAAACACAAACTCGCCGAAATGGCGATCCGCGTCTGGGTTTCCGAATCGATCACGTATCGCACAGTCGGAATGATCGACGCGCTGATCGGCGAAGACGGCGGCGATAAGGAAAAGAAACTGCGTTCGATTGAAGAATACGCGGTCGAGAGTTCGATCAACAAGGTCGCTTGCTCGGAAGCCTTGGATTACGTCGTTGACGAAATGGTGCAGATCTAGGTCGGCGCG
>CADEFG010000200.1 GCA_902826505.1 uncultured Acidobacteriota bacterium | reverse complement strand
CAAATGCGCCGTAATCGGTCAGATTTTTGATCGTTCCTTCGATCACGTACCCCTGTTCGATCTTGCTCAGAGTTTCCGACTTTTGCTTGTTGATGACTTCATCGGTCAAAGCTTTTCGCGACAGCACGATGTTGTTTCGTTTGCGGCTGAACTTGATGACCCGCGCTTCGATTTCCTTTCCGCGAAATGAATCGAGGTTAAAGCTCGGACGCGAATCAGCCAGCGAACCCGGCAAAAAGGCTTCGACACCGTTGATGTCAACGCGCAGTCCGCCCTTCGTTTTATCGAGCACCAAACCGGTGATCGGCGTGCCTTCGTTATACGCGGCTTCGATGATGTCCCACGATTTGCGGCGCAAAACATCGTTGCGCGACAAAATCGGCGGAGCATCCCCGGGGTGAATGTTTTTGATGACAACTTCCACCTCGTCGCCGTTTTTAACATCGATCTCGCCGGCTTCGGTGGTAAATTCTTCGAGCGGCACAATGCCTTCCGATTTATAACCGAAGTCCACGACCACACCGTGATCCGAAATTCCGATGACTTTGCCTTTGACAGTTTCGCCCGAATGAAAGACGGTTTGATCTTGCTCGAATTTTTCGAGGATCGCGCCAAAATCTTCATCAGCCGAAGTCTGTTGGTCTGTTAAGTTTTCATCTGCCGCCGTATCGGCAGAAGTTACTTGTTCTTTTTCTTCCGAAACTGGAGTTTCACTTGTCGGGGACTCTTCAGTTTCTTTTATAACATCACTAGACATTTATATTTATGTTAATTTCCTTTTCAAAATAGCTACTTTTAAAGTGCGAATTCCGCTTTCTGTTCGGTCAAGCGAAGTAATTGATTGACTCAGCGGATTTTATCCATTATAGCCTTTATCAATGCGGATGGAAAGAAGATATTCTCTACCGAAAAATTTTTCTGAAAAATGTTGTGAAAAGAGAGAAATAGCATTCGTTTTTGCTTCAATTCCGTTATCGCACTTTCGACCGAACAAAACTAGAATTTACATTCCGAAAGGCTTTGCTGTCAAGACAAAGGCGTCGAAAAAAGTTTTTTCTTTCAATATCTGTAAAATATTGATAAAAATACGCTTTTAACCGAAGTTTCGGACGGCTTGCGGGCGAGGCAAAAAAAACGCGGTCGAAACCGCGCGTTGAGATCAAATTTTCTCCAAATCAACAAAAAAGATTTCGATTATTTTTTTATGGAAGGCGCACCTGATCGGCTAGAAATTGTTCCTGAATGGTTTTGGTAAACCGTGCTTTGTTTCCGAAATACATCAAATAAACCAATCTCACCGGCGATAAAAATCCTTTGGTACGTTCGCCCGCTTCGCGAATTTCCTTGATAAAATCGGCTCGGAAATTGTAGATCGGTTTCTTAAACGCGACGAAACCTTTTTGCTCGAGAAATCTCAGCGATTGAATATGTTTGTTGAACAGTTCGGCGAGCGGAAATTCGGGAAAAGCCTGTAAAAACTTCTGCGGCGAACGAAGCTCGGCGACGCTGGAATACTTTAAATTGGCGGTCGTCAGCGAAAAATCGTTGTCAAAATCCGTCATCAGATCGAAAAACACGCCTGCCTCGTAATGATACTGGCAAAGAATTATCGGCAGTTCGCGGTGCGTGTAGGCATAACCGACGCAATCGACCGACGTTTGCAGGTAAAATTCGTCGAATCTTTCAAAACCCAGATCGGCGAGCAAGATTTCGTTTGAGTTTAATTCGGCGAGTCGTTTTTCATAACCGGTCGCGGGAATTCCCTCTAACTGAATCGAATTTCGAAAACTATACTGCTGGGCGGCATAAATTTGCAGATAGAGATTTGCCGGGATCAGAAAAAGTAACGACCAGAACGGAAAACCGAAATAAACGACGGCAATTCCGAGACCGATATTTATCAAATAAGTGATGAGCTTAAAAGTCGAGTTTTTCATGATCGGAAAGTTTTTTTAAATGAGTTTGTTTTACATTCGCTGAAGCAGATCGCTCATCGAACCGACGACGCCCGATTGTTTTTCCATTTCTTCTTTTGCCATCGTCGAAGTGTTTTGGATACCGGCAAGCCGCAGACGGAATTCGTCCGGGTTGGTCGAACCGCGCAGGGCTTCTTCGAGCGAGATCAAACCTGATTGGTAGAGATAAAAGAGCGATTGATCAAAAGTCTGCATGCCGTATTGCGAAGTTCCGGCGCTGATCGCGTCGCGGATCTGGTTGGTTTTATCTTCGTGGAGAATATAATCGCGAATCAAAGGTGTCGAGATCAAAACCTCGACCGCCGGAACGCGTGAATTCCCTTTTGCCGATTTCATCAAACGCTGTGAAACGACCGCTTTTAAAAGTCCGGCGATCTGAATCCGGATCGATTTTTGCTGGTAGGGCGGAAACGCTGAGATGATTCGGGTCAAAGTTTCCGAGGCGTCGAGCGTGTGCAGTGTCGAGAACACGAGATGTCCGGTTTCAGCCGCGACGAGCGCGGTTTCGATGGTTTCGAGATCGCGCATTTCGCCGACCAGAATCGCGTCCGGGTCTTGCCGCAGTGAGCCGCGCAGGGCTTCGGCAAACGAACGCGTATCGACATCGACTTCGCGCTGCGTGATAAAAGATTTTTTGTCCTTGTGGAGAAACTCGATCGGGTCTTCGACCGTCACGATATGACAGTTGCGGGTTTGATTGATATGGTCGATCATCGCCGAAAGCGTCGTCGATTTGCCCGAGCCGGTCGTGCCCGTGACGAGGATCAAACCGCGCTGCTCGTCGGCGATCTTGGTCAGGATCGGCGGCAGCCCGAGTTCCGAAAAATTGCGAATGTTGTCAGAAATAACGCGCGCGACAATGCCGATCGAATTTCGCTGCTGAAAGATATTGACGCGAAAACGTCCCAAGCCCGAAACGCCGTAACCGATGTCAACCTCGTAGGCTTCCTTAAAATGCTGTTTCTGGCGATTGGACATCATCGAAAAAGCCATTTCAAGCGTTTCTTCCTGATTCAGACGTTCGACGCCCGAAAGCGGACGCAGTTCGCCGTTGACGCGAATCACGGGAAAAGAACCTGCTCTGAGATGCAAATCGGATGCGCCGAAGCTCATCGCCATTCGCAGTAAATCATCTATTCTGCTCGACATATTCTTTTGTTTTGGACGTTAACGGGTATTTGTGAAATGATTTTATGCTTGGAGGTAAAATAAGCCAAATCGCCCTGAATAAATTCTAACTTTTATTAAAGAGGCGCGTCAATGTTTTTTTTGAAATCAAAAAGAAATCCGCCGCGAAACCATGCCTATCCGAAAAGCCCCGGAAAATGCGTCCTCAAAAATTATCAAATTCTCTGCCCGTGTATTGATAATGCGTCGAAAGATTGCCCGTCGCGTTGCCGAAGGAATCGTAGTTTGCCGCTGATGTCAGATTGCCGCTTGAGTCGGTTAAACCATTCGTTGAGCCGAGATGATCGGTTAAGAAATACTCAACCGTTGAGCCGGTTTGAACTCTGAGTTTATTATCAATGCCGTCGCCGTTGAGATATTTCGTCAATGTTCCCGAGTTGTCATCAACCAGAACATCCTGCCCGTCATAGATAAACTTCGTGTTCTCGCTGCCGCCCGATTTATATCATTGCACGCGCCGACCGAGCGCTTCATATTCACGCGGTCATCGGTTATCGATATTCTGCGTTCTCTAAGGTCGCATCCTCAATTACTATTTTATAGATTGACGTTTAGAAAAAAGAAAGCCGATACAAAATCCTAAGACTGCTCCTCCTAAGCCAAAAGCAATAACGCGATCCCAGTGAATAGTCATGCCCTTTAAACCAATAAGCACTCCAATAATTAAACAAAACAAAGTCCAGATTATTATTTTTTTCATCTTTCACACCTACATTTAACTTCAAATTCATCGTGCCACGGGTCATAGCTAATTATTGGGTCGTCGGGATTATTTGATGTTGCCTGTCCCCATTGATGATAAAGCGGAGTAAATCCGGTTTGAATTTGAAATTGCCAAGTTTGATTTGGAAAACCAACTTGTAAATCACTTGTTACAATATCAGCTTGTTGTCCGCAACCAAGATATGATGCTCCAAAAGTACTCCAAAAATTGTTCCAATATGGATTGGTATGTCGTTGTCCGGTATCAGTCATTCTATAAACTGACGAGTTAAAAATTCCCTTCATTTTGCGAACATCATCCGAATCTTTATTACAAGAGCATTTTTCTGGATTTGAAGGGCTTCTATATTCAAATCCATTATCAGCAGATTCGTTATGTGACCAATACCAGGGATTTGGATTTGGACGAGGCGGATTTATTCTGTTTTCCCATTCACGGTCAGCATCGTCTAAACCTCTCGGGTCGCGGTATTTCAAAGGTCTGTTTTTGACATATCCGAATAAATTGACATCCCCGCCCGCAAAACCAATCGGGTCTTCGGAGATGAATCTGCCTAAATTTGCGTCATACCAACGCGCCCGGTAATAATGAAGTCCGGTAAAATTATCACATTCTCTGCCCGTGTATTGATAACGCGTCGAAAGATTGCCCGTCGCGTTGCCGAATGAATCGTAAGCCGCAGATGAAGTCAGATTGCCGGATGCCTCAGTTAAACCGTTCGTCGAGCCGAGATGCTCAGCCAGAAAGTATTCAACGGTTGCACCTATTTGAACCTGGAGTTGGTGGTTCTGCCAAGATTTTTGTGATTAAAATTTTCTTCGATTTGACTTGCCCGAATTTAAATCCATAAAATCTTTAGTTTATGCAACCGCGAACGAAACGTCAGAAGGAAATTCTTGAATACATCTCAACTTTTATCGAAACGCGCGGCTACAAGCCTTCCTACCAGCAAATTGCCAAACATTTTCGGCTCGCCTCGAAAGCGGCGGTCGCCAAACATATCGAGGCGCTCGAAAAACAGGGTTTGATCTCGCGGCGGCGGGAAAACGGCAGTTTTAGTCTGGAGCTTTTTCCAAAGGCGGTCGTCAGCGATTTGGTCTGCCAGATCGAATGGCTCGAATTGCCGGACACGCCGAAAATTCTCGATGATTTTAGCGACGAAACATTGCTTGTCCCGACGTTTTTGATCGGTCATTACAAACCCGCAAAACTTTGCGCTTTTCGCGTCCAGAACGATTCGATGCTCGACGATCATATCTGCGAAGGCGACATTGCGCTGATCGAAAAACGCGCCTTTGCCCGCGACGGCGATATTGTCGTTTGCGTTCTCAACGGCGGCGACCGCGTGATTCTCAAACGCATTTTCCGCGACGGCGCGAACGTCGAGCTGCGTCCTTCGAACGAAAATTACGAAATTACCAAAATCCCGGCTGACAAGGTCGAGGTCAAAGGAATTTTTCGCGGGCTGATCAGACCGATTATGTGATGCATGAGGGATGAATTTAAAGCATTACTTTCATCTCTCAAGTAAAAACGTCTATCCTACTTTAAATGGGCGATTAAATAATTTAGCTGTCAAACCGGCAGATAAGGCGGCTAAAACGGTAGGTAGTGCTAAAACCAATATCTGCCTGATCACTTCATCTATGAATGGACTACTGTTCCTAGTATCCATAATTATTAGATATTGCCAAAGAACAAAACACACTATTCCGCCAATTGCGAGGCTCTTAAAGGCAGATTTATTCAGCCAACCAATGACGAACCCAATAAGACAACCTGCAAACATTCCCATCATTCCATAAAGATAAATCGCAATTTGAATTCCAAACGAATTATCATACGTGGTTTTGTTAGAAAGATAAATATAAATGGCGGTTCCCCAAAGTAATGCTGTCAGGCATCCGTTGACAATTACTGAGCCAATAATTCGTTTGTAAAATTCCATTAATATTCAACCTTAAAATAAGTATGAGCAAATCAGACATAATTTTTAGATTTGCGTTGGAAAACACTTTTCTCTAAAAAAGAAGGAGAGATTTTGTTCCGTAAATCTGAAATTCAAATTTCACAAAACAATTCGGAAACAAAATCTCTCCTTCTCCTTTTCTCCTTCTTAGCTGACGACGCTTTCGCGCGGAACGGGCGGATAGTTTTTGAACTTCGGGCGGCGGTGAATGCGCTGAAAGATTAACAAATTCATAAAATGCATTCCGCCTAAGACGAGCAGCACAAGTCCGATTTTCCACGAGAGCGATTCGATGCCCTGCGCCGCGTTTTCGGGATATTGACTCATTTTTAACGCGAGACTGACATAGCCGAAATTGATCAGATAAAATCCGACGACGAGCAGGTGATTGACCGAATCCGCGAGCGGTTCGTTGCCGTTAAAGACCTCGACCAGAAAAACTCTGCCGTTTTTGTGCAAGGTTTGCGCGACCCAAACCGTCAAAACAACGCTGATTCCGACATAACTGAGATAAGTGGCGACCACTACCCAAACATTTTCATCCATATTCCCTCCAAAATTTTTCAAGTTTCCGATGTCATTTTGTGACATCCGCTTTTTAACGTTTCAATCGCCGTGCCATTTGATAAAACCGCGCTTTTCCGTGATTTCGGGCATTTTTTTTTTGCAAATCGCGGAAAGCGTCGGCGAAAGGTTGGCATTTTGCAATTTGCTTCAATAAATTTGAAAGAGTATTCTAAGCATTTGCAGTTATGTCTAATAATCCGACACCAAACGCCAGCTACAGTTTAACTTTACGCATCAAGATACATAATAAACCGGGGAAGCTCGGCGAGATCACGACCGCGATCGGACGCGCCGGCGGCGACATCGAAGCCGTTGACATCGTTTCGGTCGGCAAGGATTTTTTGATCCGCGACATCACCGTCAATGCTTTTTCCGAACAGCACGACAAGGAAATCGTCGCCGCCGTCAACGCGATCGACGGCGTTGAGGTCGTCAACGCCTCGGATCGGACTTTTCTGATCCATCTCGGCGGAAAGATCGAAACCGTTTCAAAAATCCCTCTCAAAACGCGCTCCGATCTTTCGATGGCTTACACGCCCGGCGTCGCTCGCGTCTGCGAAGCGATCGCCAAAGACCCCGAAAAGGCTTTTACCCTAACGATCAAAAAAAATACCGTCGCGGTCGTTTCCGACGGAACGGCGGTTCTGGGTTTGGGCGATATCGGTCCGGCAGCCGCGATGCCTGTGATGGAAGGAAAATGCCAGCTTTTTAAAGAATTCGGCGGCGTTGACGCCTTTCCGATCTGTCTCGACACGAAAGACCCGCACGAAATCGTCGAAACCGTCAAACGGATCGCGGTCGCCTTCGGCGGCATCAATCTCGAAGATATTTCCGCGCCGCGCTGTTTTGAGATCGAAGATCGCCTCAAGGAAGAACTCGATATTCCGGTTTTTCACGACGACCAGCACGGAACCTCGGTCGTCGTTCTGGCGGCGCTGATCAACGCGCTCAAGATCGTCGGCAAGAAAATGGACGAAATCAAGGTCGTCGTCAGCGGCGTCGGCGCGGCGGGCGTCGCGTGCAGCAAGATCGTGATGGCGGCGGGCGTCAAAAACATAATCGGCTGCGATCAATCGGGCGCGATCTACGAAGGACGCGGCGAACATATGAACTGGGTCAAGGATTGGTACGCGCGAAACACCAATCCGCATAAGGAAAAAGGTTCGATCCACGAGGTCATCAAAGACGCAGACGTCTTTTTCGGTCTGTCGGTGCCGGGCGTGATCGATGTCGCCGATCTCAAAAATATGGCAAAAGACCCGATCATTTTTGCGATGGCAAATCCGATTCCCGAAATTATGCCCGAAGATGCCGCCGGACACGTCGCGGTAATGGCAACCGGTCGAAGCGATTATCCGAACCAGATCAATAATGTCTTGTGTTTTCCCGGCATTTTTCGCGGCGCGTTAAATTGCCGCGCCTCGCGGATCAATGAAGCGATGAAGCTCGCCGCCGCCAACGCGATCGCCGGCATCATCGGCGAAGACGAGCTGCATCCCGATTACATCATTCCGTCGGTATTTGACCGCCGGGTCGGCGAAGCAGTCGCCCGTGAAGTCGAAGAAGCCGCTTATAAATCCGGCGTCGCGCGGCGCGAACGCACCGACAAAGACAGCGAATTTTAATCCGAGTGCGGGGAAAAGATGTACCCGGATTTAATAAATTCCGAAACTTTGCTTAATTGACTCTTTCGGCGGGAATCAAAATTGCCACGTTCGGTAATTTACGGT
>CADEFG010000199.1 GCA_902826505.1 uncultured Acidobacteriota bacterium | reverse complement strand
GTCCGCGCCTTCGGCGAGCGCCTTGATCGGAACGGTCAGCCCGCGGGCGATATAAAGCGCCGTCCAACTCGACGCGAAGATCAGCAGAAACGTCAGAACGCCGAGCGTCGAAAGCCCGATTTGCCTGACCGTCACCTGTTTGCGCTTGAGATCTTCAAATTCATTGAGCGAATTATCGACCAGTTGGCTGACATTTTCCTCGGCGTAGAGATCGGGAATGACGAGCAGTTTTCTGCCGTCGGAAAATTGCGCGATTGCCGCGTCAAAACCGCGACTGTCAAGCAAAACCGGTTCGTCAACGCGACCGTTGCGGACGATTTCGAGCAGTTTATCGACTTCCGCTTTTTGCTGCGCGTCGATATTTTTTTCGTAGGTCGCGATCGTTTTATTGAGCTTTGAAAGAATTTCGATGTGCGTCAGATTTCCGGCTTCGGCAATCTGCTGCAGATCTTCGTTCGTAAACCGCTGTTTGTCGAGGCTGACGACGAGCATTTGCGTGGTCTGGCTCAGTTTTTCGGCTTGCGATTTGATCGCCTGATTCTGAACTTCGCGGGCTTCGCGGATGACGTTTTCGGGAATCGAAGTGAACCAGCGTTCGAGCGCGCGATTCATAAAAAGATACGAAAAACCAGCCATCGCGATGATCGGCAAAATGCTGACCGCGAAAAAATAGAGCCAGAGCCGGGTTTTGATCTTGGCACCGAGCTGAAAAGCGCGGCGTTCGCGCATCAGTTTGGTCAGATTCCGAAGCAGTATAAAACCGAAAATCACGAACGCGAAAAAATTGAGCGACGACAGCGCGTAGAGCAGCAGCGTGTCGTTCGCGGTTTCGATCGTGAAGGTCTTCCACAGGTTCGATGTTTGCAGGAGAATCAGGAACGTCAGCAGAAGCAAAACCGTCAAGCCTAAGATCCACGGCGACTTGATTTTTTTCGGACTTGTTTTCGGCGCACTCATTTTTGCAATTTTAGCATAGAATCGGGCGGCTTTGTCGGTTGCCGTAAATTCGGCTAAACTCAAATAAATCTATGGATCTCAAATCGGTTTTTTTTAACGAATTCGGACGCCTCAGAAGCGGTCTGCGGTTTCTCGTGTTTTTAATTTCATATTTTCTCGTTTCTTCGATTCTGTTAATGACAATCTTGACGGCGCTTTCTCTTTTGCCGATCGGCTCAAATCAGACGAGTTTGCTTTATTTTATCTTCCCGTTCGCGATCTTTTCCGCCGTCGCGATTTTTTTCGGCTGGCTTTACGGCAAGGTTTTCGAAGATCTGCCGTTTCGGGCGCTCGGTTGCTGGTTGACGAAAAACTGGTTCAGGGATTTGATGTTGGGTTTATTGATCGGCGCGGTTTCGATGTTTTTAGCCGCGCTGATTCCGTTTGTTTCGGGCGGCATGAACTTTCATTTTAATGATTCGGCGTCAGCTTCGGCGATTTTACTGACGCTTTCCGTAACGCTTTTTATCTTCATCGTCGCCGGCATCAGCGAAGAAACGCTTTTTCGCGGCTATCTGCTTCAAACGATGACGCGCGGGCAGCTCTTCTGGTTTGGCGCGATCTTGACGTCGTTTCTTTTTGCGACGGCGCATAACCGCAATCCGAGCGCGAACTTTCTTTCGTGGACGAATACTTTTATCGCCGGAATCTGGTTTGCAGTCGCGTATTTTAAGACGCGGAATTTATGGTTTCCGTTCGGACTGCATCTGGCGTGGAATTGGGTTCAAGGCTCGGTTTTAGGAATCAATGTCAGCGGTCTCGGCGAGCTCGCCTCCGCGCCCTTGATGAAATCAGCCGATTCGGGACCGACCTGGCTGACCGGCGGAGATTACGGGATCGAAGGCGGCATTGCCTGCACGCTCGCGCTCTTTTTTTCGATCGCTCTGATCTATTTTATGCCGATTCTGAAACCGACCGACGAAATGCTCGCCTTCACGAGCGAAGAAATTCCGGCAAAGCAGGAGGAAGTTTAATTGAGGGAAATTTGCGATTCACTCGCGGCGCGGGTGAAGTTTTTTTAAGTTTCCGGCAACGGCGCCAGGAGCACCGCTATTTTACGAACCATTTATCGAGCTCGCCGAGAATCTGCAAAATATGCCGGCGGTTTTCGCCAAAATCCGAATTTCCGACGCGTGAAGCCGAATAAATATTAACGATCACTTCATTTTTTTCAGCATCGAAATCGGCTTTTATTTCCAGATCGTCGGTGAAAATAACGACCGGCACTTCGATTTTGAGCGAGGCTGAATTTCCCGTCGTTTCGCTCGCGACAAATTTCCAGTCCTGCCCGTAGCTCGAAATGGTCGGGATCAGGGTTTTCGTTTCGCCGACGAAGGTTTGCAGATCGGTTTGATAGCGGCGCGGTCGCAGCGCGGAATCTTTGCTGTCGGCAGCGGTTTGCGCGACATTGGTCGGGTTCATAATCGCGAGTCCGGCGATTCCCGCCGCCGCGACGCCTGCCGCGATTCCGATGATTTTTAGAATATTCATAGCATTAAATTGTGGAAAAGTGAAAAAGGGGAAAAGTTGTTATTATTTTGCGATAGACGGTTTTTCATACTTTTTCACGTTTCCCCTTCTAACCTTTTAAACTTTTTCACGTTTCCCCTTTTCCCCTTTTCCCCTTTTTTAAATGGTTTGGATCTTAAAACTGATATCAACCGCCCGCGCCGAATGGGTGATTTTGCCGACCGAGATCAGGTCGACGCCGGCTTGGGCAAACGAGCGGACATGGTCGAGATCCATACCGCCCGACGCTTCGATCAACACATTCGGGTTTAACTGGCGCGACATTTCGACGAGCTTGGCGGCTTCTTCGGGCGTTTGATTATCGAGCATCACAATGTCCGCACCGGCTTCGATCGCCTCGCGCAGCTGTGCCCAGTTGGTGATCTCGACCTCGATTTTATGAAGATGCCCGACCTTTAATTTCGCCATCGTGACGGCTTCGGTGATGCCGCCCGCGAGCGCGATATGATTGTCTTTGATCAAAACGCCGTCGTCGAGTCCGAGCCGGTGATTTTTGCCGCCGCCGACCGTCACCGCGTATTTTTCGAGCATCCGCAAACCCGGCGTGGTTTTGCGGGTGTCGATGATCTTGGCGTTCGTGCCTTCGATCGCCTTGACATACTGGCGCGTCAGCGTCGCAATGCCCGACATTCGCTGAATCAGATTGAGCGCGACGCGTTCGCCCGCGAGCAGCACGTCGGCATAGCCGCGAAGCGTCGCAAAGACCGTTCCAGCATCGACCGCCTCGCCTTCGTTGACCGTCGCTTCGATCTCGGGCGAATCTTCATCGAGATGAATAAAAACCGCCTCGGCGACATCCAACCCGCAGACGACCAGACTTTCCTTCGCCAAAAAGCGTCCGACGCCGCGCACATCCGGTGCGACGGTCGACTGTGTCGTAATATCGCCGCGCCCCAGATCTTCGCTCAAAAATTCGGCGATACTCGCCAAAATATAGCTGTTCTCAAAAAGATTCATAAGAAGTTAAATTAACATATTTTTTATTGGAGCGCAGAGAAGAACTTGTTGAAAACGCATCGGTTTCCGTGAAGTTGACCCGGCAAATTCCGTGTTCTTAAAACTGTAAAAGGTGCAATGCGAGAAATTTAATATATTATGTCGCCGCGTGTCAAGATTATGACGAAATGTTTGCCCATCAAATTTATAAAAGCCCCGCGATATTATCACGGAGCTTTTATCTTTGCCGATTATAAAAAACTTATTTATTATGTTTGAGCGCGAGCATCAAAAAATTCTCGAACAAGATCCGCCCGTCGCGTGATTCGTTGACGTGCTGCCAGCGCGTCGGATTTTTGCTCCAATCTTCAAAAGATTTTTCGAGATGAAACTGAACGGCGTAGATCATCTGACCGTCGGAGCGTTTGACCATCATCTGGTTTTTGCAAAGATAGGCGGTCGCGAGCAGTTTAAAATCTTCGGGCACGCCTTCGACCTGAAGCCCATGATTTTGCCAGACGCGCAAAATGTCGTCCTGCGTCGTGTATTCCTGCCAGATTCCGCTTTCGGTATTGGCGATGCCGTCAAAGATCGGGTCGGTCGTATCGATGATCTTGATAAACCGGTATTGATATTCAACGACGCGGTTCACGCGTTTTTCGGACGCGTCGAGATTGTCGAGCGTCGTCAAACGCCTGCCGTAGGAAACGCCGACCAATTGATGTGCGCCGCAAATGGCGAGCACCGGAATTTTGGTCGTTTTGATGAATTGGCTGAATTTGTCGAGATGCACCGGATTGTAATAATCAAAATCCGTTAAAGTTCCGCTCATGACGATCGCATCGGGACGAAAAGATTCGGCGGCTTCGGCGACTTCCGACAGATGGACGGTCATCACTTTCGGCTGTTTGACGAGCCGGATGACGTTGTTCGCGATATTGTTGCAAGCCATCGCCGAGATCTTGTTTTCAAAACGAAGTTTCGCGCCGGTCGTACCGTTCCAGTCCGTGTGCGCCAGCTCCGAGAGGTCGGATTCGTAGCGCAAACAATCGTTGACGATCAAAACCTTCGCGTGTTCGATGCGTTTCTCGATCGGTTCGTAATAACAAAAATCCTGTTTATTATAGGGAAAAGGCAAGGTTTTTGCCTCTTCGGTTTCTTTTGTAAATGTTAATCCTGCATCCAACATAATCTTTTCGTAAATCGTGATACGTCAATCGTCAATCGTTAATACGATGTTGATTGGTGTGAAAGCGTTCACCTAATCTTTTTTCGCAGATGATTTGAAAGTCCCGTCAGCATTCTGCCGATATCATTCAAACTCACCGACAAACTATTGTATTTATTTTTATCCAAATATTCCAATCTGAAAGCAATTAACAATTCTGTTTCGACTTCGCTCGCCGAACCTTGGGCGAGCGAAAGAAAATTTAGAACCTCTTTTTCGGATGTTCTTGCCGCGCCTTCGGCAACGTTTGCGGGAATTGATACCGAGGCGCGTCTGATTTGTGATGTTAAGCCGAATCTTTCTTCTTTCGGGAAATGTTCGGTTGACTTATAAACTTCAACTACAAAATCAACCGCTTTTTTCCAAACATCCAAATTATGGTGTGGGCGCATACTTTTTGTTCGTGAATCGGAAATCGTTAATTGTTGATTTGTCCTAACGATTAATCCGGTTGATAAAATAAACTTTATTTAAACTAAAATCAATTAACGCAACACAATTCCCGATTTCCGATTTACGATTCCCGCTGCTTGGTGGTTTGGCGAAATTCGGGCATCAGCGAACCGGCGCCGATCTCTTCGATCTCGTGACGAATTTCCCTGATCAAGCCAGAGCGCAGCCGACCGCGCGCCGATGCTATTTTACTTTTCGTCAATTCTTCGAAAAACAAAAGGGTTTTATGCCAGGCAATTTCCAATTCGTCGGCGAGCGTCGAAATTTTCGTGATGTCGTAGGGAATCGCGACTTCGCGGCAGCCGATTCGCGCAAAGACCTGCAAGTATCTGGCAGTTGATAGATCGGGGCAGCTAAAGCGTTTATTCCCGATTTTTAGCTCGATGCCCAAAAGCGTGTGCTGAATATCGGCGCGATGTTCGGTTTTGTCGATGTCGAGCTGGTAAGACCGCGTTCTTTGCGAGCGAACTTTATCGCGGTAAATCGCGGGAATCCATTCATCCTTTAATTTTTCGCGAATTTCTGCCGCAGTTTCCATAATGCCACTAACAGATTAACACAACTCGATTTTGGATTTTAGATTTTTGGATTTTGGATTGTTTCGCCACCGGAATAATTTTGCCATCTGAAACCATTTTGGATAAGCTCAATTTTTTCGGTGCGCAAATAAAATCCGAAATCTAAAATCCAAAATCGTCCAGCCTTTTCTGCAAAGAAACAAAATATTTGCCGACGTGAAAGCCGTCGGCGATCGCGTGATTGACTTCGACCGAATGCGGCAGTTTTTTTCTGCCATCGGCTTCGAACATCCTGCCCCAGACCATTCGCGGGATCGTGAATTTGTTGTTCAGACGGCTCGCGTGTTTAAAACTCGTGAACGAAACCCACGGAATCACCGAACTGTAGATCAGATCGACGCGGTCGCGCATCACATCGAAGGTTTTCAGGCGCGTGTATTTTTCAACCGCCGCGCTGCCCGCTTCGTTAAAATCGAAGACGTTTTCCTGCATTTCGAAATAGCAGAACGAAAAAGTTTCGTCGGGCTGCGCGATCGTCATCGTCGCGTCGATCCGGTCGAATTCGACCAATTTTTCATCCTTCAGACGAATCCTGAATTCTCTGATCTCGTTGACGGTTTCAAGCGAATAAAAAAGATTGGCGAGCGAGAACGAAAGGTTTTTTTCCTTGCAAAAACGATAAAGTCCGGTGACATCCAAATTGGCGGTCAAATTGAAAAACGGGTCAGGAAAATCCTTAAAATACTCGTAAATCGTTTTTCGATTCCAGTTTTCAATATCAACAAACTTCATAATCTAAAATTAAATAGCCTCCGAAAAAGAAACGAAAAATCCGAAAAAATTGATGATATTTTTCGTTTAATCCGTTTGTTTCGGAGGCTAAATTTACTTGACCTGCGCGGTTTTTACGGGCTTGATTGTTTTCGAGAATTTTTCGATCACGCCGTCGCTGAAAATGCCGAAATAAAGCACGCCGAAGATCGTGATCAACAGAACTGCCCCGAGCGCGACCGGAATTTTCGGCGCGAGCCAATCGGTCGTCCGTTCGCGGAAGAACATCACGACGATCAGGCGTAAGTAATAATAAGCCGAAATTGCCGAGCCGAGCACCGCGACGACGACGACGACCGTTAACAGCGGATTACCGGCTTCGAGCGCGGGACGGAAAACCAGAACCTTGCCCATAAAGCCTGCCGTCAATGGCAAACCGAAGAGCGAAAGCATAAAAAGCGCAAGCGTAAAGGCGAGCACCGGCGATTTAAAACCGATGCCGTTGTAGTCGCTGAAATCGGTGCGGCGGTCGTTTTTCTGTCCCAAAAGCGTGACGATCGCAAACGCGCCCAGATTGGTGACGGCATAGGTCAGCATATAAAACGCGACCGAAGCGATTGCCGCATCACGCGCTTCCGGCGTTTTGGCGACGCCCGCCCCGATAAATCCGACGAGCGCATAGCCCGCATGCGCGATCGAAGAATAAGCGAGCATTCGTTTGACGTTGTCCTGCACGATCGCCGCGACATTGCCGACCAGAATCGTCAACATTCCCATCACCGCCAAACCCGTGATCCAGGCGTCGTGGAGATAAGCGGAAGCCTGCGCGCCCGCGACGAGCGGAAAGCCGAGCACGAAAACCCTTAGAAAAGACGCAAATGCCGCCGATTTTGAACCGACCGCCATAAACGCCGTCACCGGCGTCGGAGCGCCTTCGTAAACGTCGGGCGTCCAGACGTGGAAGGGAACTGTCGCGACTTTGAACCCGAACCCGATGATCAGCATCGCGCCGCCGATCAAAAGCAGCGCCGGAAAATTCGGATCGGCGATTTTGGCGGCGATTTCGGTGATGTTCGTCGCGCCGGTCGCGCCGTAGATCAAAGCCATACCGTACAGCAAAAAGGCGGACGCGAACGAGCCGAGGATAAAATATTTCATCGCCGATTCGTTCGATTTCAAATCCGATTTGCGAAGTCCAGCCATCACATAGGTCGCGATCGAAAGCGTTTCGAGTCCGAGAAACATAATTACCAGATCGTTTCCCGAAGCCATAAACATCATCCCGAACGTCGCAAACAGCAGAAGCGCGTGATATTCGCCTTCGGGGACTTTTTCGCGTTCGACCCAAACCGAAGAGATCAAAATCGTGACGGCGGTCGTCAGCAGTGCGACGATCGAAAAGCTCATTCGCAGATTGTCGTTCGCGATCATTCCGTTCCACGATGTTTGGGGCGTGCCCGTCCACATCGAGATCAGGACATACGCGGAAATCGCCAAGCCGATGATCGAAATCGCCGTCGTCACGCCGCGTTGGCGGGGCGCGAAACTATCGTAAAGCATCACGAGAATGCCCGTCACGGCAACGATCGTTTCGGGCAGGATCGCCCGAACATCGACGTTCGGATTCAGTAATGGTTGAATTTGTAAAAATAAAGTATCCATTTTAGAAGTTAAAAAAAACGCTTTTTATTGCTTTTTAGCAGAAAAGGTAAAAATCTTTTCGCCCGCCT
>CADEFG010000198.1 GCA_902826505.1 uncultured Acidobacteriota bacterium | reverse complement strand
TGGTTTATCTTGCGCTCGGAAGACGGCTCGTTCTTCTCGTTCCCGTTCGGCGCGCCGGGCGATGTTCCCGTGCCGGGCGATTACGACGGCGACCAGCTCGCCGACGCGGGAGTTTTTCGACCTTCGACGGGCGTTTGGTTTATCCAGAAATCGACGGGCGGTTTGATCATCGCGACCTTCGGCACGGCGGGCGACAAGCTCGTGCCTTCGGATTACGACGGCGATTTTAAGACCGACATTGCCATCTATCGCCCGTCGAGCGGCGAATGGTGGATTGCCCGCAGCAGCGACAATTCGGTTTACGCCTTTCAATTCGGAACGGCAACCGATAAACCCGTCGCGGGCGATTACACGGGCGACGGCAAAACCGACGCGGCTTTTTATCGTCCTTCGACGGGCGAATGGTTCATTCTGCGCAGTGAAGACAGCTCGTATTATTCGATTCCCTTCGGACTCAGCGACGATTTGCCGGCGCCGGGCAATTACAGCGGCGACGGCAGATTTGACCTCGTCATTTTCCGACCTTCAACGAATACGTGGCATATTCAGCCGACGGGCGGTTCGTACTTTTACAGAATCTTCGGCGCGGCGGGCGACCAACCGCTGCCGAATGTTTTCGTCCCCTAAAAAGCGGAAAAGGCTTCATTGAAATTTCGACGAAGCTTTTTTTAAAACATGCCGAAGGCAAAAACGGAAATTAGCCTGTGATTTCATCACAGGCTAATTCGAAAAAAAATTTCCCGCGCTGAAGGCGCGCCGGCACTCTTTCTGAGTGCGCACCGTTTATTATTCCGTTACTTTGACTTCATCACAGGTTAATTTCCGAAATTCTTTCGAAACATAAACACATTTTGTATAATTCAAGGAATAAAATGGCTTTTCGAATTGCGTGAGTTTTTTTCTAAAGCGATTCATACCGACCTTCTTCATTAACATAATAAACCTGTTCCAAATACCATCGCTCTTTTTCGAAAGTTACAAAATTCCATCGTCCTTTTTCATGACTTAAATAAAATTCATAATCAGAAATATGTTTCATAAAGCCCAGATCCTTTGTGCGCTCGGTTTTGACGATTGCCGTATCATCCGCAACTACAACCGAAACAATAACTTCTTCATCAGGATGGTGATTTGAATCATTACCAAAAGATGGATCGAGATGATAATGACCCGGACGGCAATATTTCTTAATTATTTTTTTATATTCTGCTGTTATCTCATTTAAAAGTCTTGCATTTTTGGATGCGTTTTGTGACTGCACTCGCCCGAATTGAGCAATATCCGAAATTTGTTCGATTGTTGGCGGATAGCTAATACCCATTGATAAAAGCGCTGCCTCAAATGTAGCTTTAAGCTGTTCCATTTGAGTAAAGGCTTTGTTGTTCCAATAAAAGTAATCTCCGATAAATGATTTAACTATTGTTTCAGGGTTCATTCTTTTCTATTTATTACGGCGGTTATTACAGGTTTTACAAATTGACGTCACCGGCAGTTGGCTTTGGTTTGAGCCGTAAAGCAAGGCGTTTGCCGTAGGTCAGCTGCCGCCAAATCCATTCGAGCGGACCGTAGGCGAAATATTTGAGCCAGATTGTACTCAAAAATATCTGAAACAGAAAGATCGCGAGCGCCGTCAGCGTTGCGGAGAGCGCGCCGAATTTTCCGAACTGACCGAAACCGTAGCCGTAAAAAATCATGACGCAAATCACGGTTTGCAGTAAATAATTCGTCAGCGCCATTCGACCGACCGGCGCGAGAAAGGCGAGCGCCTTTTGCCACGCCCACTTTTGCCAGAGCGCGGCAACCGCTGCGATATAGAAAAACGCCAGTGCGGGAACGCCGAATGCATAGGTGACAACACCGATAATTCCCGCGAAGGTTGGCGGAATCAACGCTTCGTTTCCCGCGAGCCACGTAAAGGCGATGTTGCCGGCAAGCCCCAAAACGAGTCCGTAGATCAAAACTTTGCGGATGAGCGGCTGATGGCTTGAAAGGTTTTGGAAATAGCCGCGCCGGTAAGCGTAAAAACCGAGCAGAAACATTGCTAAGATCTTCGGCAACCGCATCTGAATAATCAATCCCATATACCTGCCGACGATATAATTCAGATTATAACCCGTCAGAATTTCGAGAAAACCGCCGTTTGGAACCGTTTTGACCGCGTTGTTCCACGATTCGAGCTTGGCGGCATCGATCGTCGCGATCGTGTCGGGCGAAACGAAGGCACCAAACAAAACATACAGCAGAAGATAGCTCAGCACCGGGATCAAGATCAGCGCGCACGCCCATTTGAGAAGAGCGCCGTCCGTTTTTTTGCGAAACAAAACGAGCAGAAAGCCGATCACCGCATAGACGCTCAGAATGTCGCCCGCCCAGAACAGATATGCATGCAGCAGACCGATCACCAGAAGCCAGCCCAAACGCCGTTTGAAAAGCGAGGCGTGCGGGTCGCCGCGATCTGCGGCGCGGGCGATTTGAAGGGCGAAACCGAAACCGAAAAGAAAAGAAAAGATCGAATAAAACTTACCTTCGACCAGAAAATGAACCAGAAAGACCGTGATCCGATCGAAAAGCGGCGTTTGCGCCGTCAGTTCGGGCGGCATCATTCCGTAACCTGAAAACCATTGAATATTGCAGATCAGGATGCCGCCGACGTCTAATCCGCTCAAAACGTCGAGAATTTCGATCCGCTGCCCGGAAGAGATCGGAGCCAGTTCGCTTTTTGACATAATTCACCATTTTACCCAGCAATTGACGATTGTTTTGATTGTGACCGAACGACTCTGAATTTCTCAGCTGTCCCCGGTTCAATTCACTAACGCGATTCTTTTTAAAATAGTTCCGCCGTTCAGGCAAAAGCGTTTTGGCGACGACCTTCGGCGCGGGCGGCGATTTTCCCGTTCCGTCCGCGATCGAGTGATAGTTACTGACCTTTGATCCGCTGGAAAAGAAAGGATTAGTACTGTGTAATCTAAATTATTTAACACACTTAACTTAGCGCCTTGGCGCCTTTGCGGGAAATAATTGCCTAAACATTTTCGATAGTTGGAAAACACTTCCCGCAAAGGCGCTAAGGCGCAAAGTTTAAAACCATACGAAATTTAAAACACACAGTAATTAGTTCTCAAATGAGTAATGCCTTATGATTTTTTAAAATCGTCATCGCCCGATAAATAAACGGCGCGGTTGCGGATTTAGCCGTTTTTGCGGTATAGTCTTTTTTTCATCGAGGAATATCCCCAAACAATTTTCTATACTTAAAAAAGGATAATCAATGTCAGTAAAAATAAAGGCTTTTGCCATTGTCGCTCTTCTCGTTCTTGTTTCAACAACCGTTCTGTTTTTCGTGCGTAATTCGCAAGCCGAAAAGATCGAACACTGGATCACCGTTGATGAAAAAGAGTTTTCACAGATTCAAAACGCGCTTTCGGGCACGAATGATTTATCGCTCAAAACGGTTGATGTGCAGTTTGTCCGAAACGGCATCGCGGTTCTGCGGCTCGATGATCCGCAGATGGAAAATCTTTCGCGGGCGATGCACGAAACCTTTCTGAAATGCAGCGGTTTTATCGCGCATCAAAGCCGCGACGAAGCCGTCAATTCGATCAATGAACTGGCGCTGGTCGATCCCGATCAACGGTTTGTCGATTATACGATCGACAATCAAACAAATGTCGGCGCACTGCTCGCCGAAGCCAAAGAACTCGATAACCGGCAGGTAATTTTAGACCTTTCGGCATTTCCGAACCGCCGTCACAATCAGCAGAGCGGTTTGGATTCGGCAAACTGGATAAAAAACAAATGGACGGCGCTTGCCGCCGGACGCAGCGACACGACGGTCGAATTTTACACGCATCCGACCGCGACGACGCCGCAGCCGTCGATCATTATGACGATCCAGGGCGCAACTTTGCCCAATGAGATCGTCGTTCTCGGCGGGCATCAGGATTCGATAAATAGCGCCGGTCAAACGTCAGCCGCGCCGGGCGCCGACGACGACGCTTCGGGAATCGCTTCATTGACCGAAACCATCCGCGTTTTGATGGCAAAAGGTTTTCGCCCGAACCGGACGGTCAAGTTTATGGCTTACGCGGCGGAAGAGGTCGGACTGCGCGGCTCAAATGCGATCGCTCTGGATTTTCGCAATCAAAATAGAAACGTCGTCGGCGTTCTGCAGCTCGATATGACGAACTATAAAGGTTCCGCCGCCTTTGACATCGTTTTGTTTCAGGATTTTACCAACGCCGCGCAAAATACCTTCGTCCAAAATCTGATCACGACCTACCAGCCGACACTGACAGTCGGGACTTCAACCTGCGGTTATGCTTGTTCGGATCACGCCTCGTGGCATAACCGGAGCTATCCGGCTTCGATGCCGCACGAAGCGACCTTGTCGGGCGGCAACCCGACCATCCACTCGGCAAACGACACGATTTCGCAAAGCAGCAACAATGCCAATCACGCTTTGAAATTCTCAAAACTCGCGATTACGTTCGTCGGCGAGCTTGCCAAAGGCGCGATCGCGAGCCAAAGAAAAGCCCCCGTCGATTTTGACGGCGACGCGAAAACCGACATTTCGATCTTTCGACCCGCGGCAGGCGAATGGTGGTATCAGAAATCTTCGAACGGCGGCAACGCCGCGCTCCAGTTCGGCACGGCGACCGACCGGCTCGTCCCGGCTGATTTTACTGGCGATTCGAAAACCGATATCGCTTTTTGGCGTCCGTCAAGCGGCGAATGGTTCGTGCTGCGCTCGGAAGACAATTCGTTTTTCTCGTTCCCGTTCGGTGCGCCGGGCGATATTCCGCTGGTCGGCGATTTTGACGGCGACGGCAAGGCTGACCCGACCGTTTTCCGTCCCTCGAATTCAACCTGGTTTATCTCGAAATCTTCGGGCGGTTTGCAAATTTCAACCTTCGGCGCGGCGGGCGATATTCCCGCGTCTGCCGATTACGACGGCGACGGTCGCAGCGATATTGCGATCTATCGTCCGGCAAGCGGCGAATGGTGGATTTCCCGAAGCAGCAATGCCACGGTTTATGCGTTCCAGTTCGGCGCCGCGACCGACAAGATCGTCACCGGCGATTACACGGGCGACGGCAAAGCGGACGCGGCTTTCTGGCGCGGCACGACCGGCGAATGGTTTATCCTCCGAAGCGAGGACAATTCGTTTTACTCGGTTCCGTTCGGGGCGGCGGGCGACCTGCCGGCACCGGGCGATTATGACGGCGACGGTAAATTCGACCCGGCGGTTTTTCGCCCTTCAAGCTCAAACTGGTTCATCAACCGGACGACGGCGGGAATTCTGATCGCCAGTTTCGGCGCGGGCGGCGATCAACCCGTTCCGAATGCTTTTGTCCCGTAAATACTGATTCATTTCAAACAAAAAAGGCTTTGCTTTATTCGAGCAAAGCTTTTTTTTGATCAACTGAAGAGTATGTTTTGATTTTGACAAATCTCACTTCGCGTATTCCGTCTTTTCCTGTTCGAGTTCCGCCAGCAGATTTTTGTCAGCATCGCGGACGGCACTCAGCTCTTTGAGTTTTTGATTGATCGCAATCGCCTTTTCAACCAATTCGGCGGCTTTTGCTTTATTGCCTTTTTGAAAAAAAGCCCGCGCGGAAAGGCGATACGCCATGCCCAGATCATACTGATAAGTCGTCGCTTGACGATCGGCTTCCACGATCGGAATTAAGGTTTCCTGCACATTTTGCAAAACGGCGATCGCTTTCTCGGATTGATTGAGCTTGATTTGCGCGCGGGCAATTTCGGTTTCATAGATTGCCAGATTACGTTTGTATTCCATATTTTCAGGCGATTTTTTGCTCAGTTTCGTCATCACCGCAATCGCTTTTTCAGATTGTTCGATGGTTGGCGGATATTTTTCCGCCAACCGGTAGGCACGCGCCAGATTGAAATGTGAAATCGCCAAATCGTAAGCAACCACGCCGTTTGCGGGTTCTTTTTCGAGCGCCGTTTGCGGAAACTCGATCGTCGGGGCACAGGTTTCAACCGCTTTCGCTCCGTCGCCTTTGTCGATAAAAAGCTCGCAAATCATCGAGTTCGTCAGCCAGACGCTTCGCTGCACGCGAAAATCCTGCGGGAATTGATTTGCCAATTCCCGGCTGACCTCGACGGCTTGCGCAAACCCGCGGACCGCCCCGTCATAATCGCCGATCGAGCCTTTTGCCTTGCCCATGATCCGCAAAAGCCGTGTCAGAGTTTTTTTCAAATCAGGATTTTCAGGCTCTTTTCGGCGGAGTTTTTCGACAATTTCCAACGCTTCATTAAACAGCAAGAGTCCCTTTTCGGTTTGCGAATTAAACACCGGAATCGCCCCGTAATCGATCAATATAACCGCCAGACGATTTTGCGCCTCGACCGAATCGGGCTCTGCCGAAACCAATTCGCGCCGCAGTTTCAAGCCTTTTTCAAACGATTCGGCGGCTTCTCTGGTCTGGCTGTTGTTCCACAAAGTTCTGCCCGTCGTGTAATAATTATTGGCGAGTTTTTCCTTTGCTTCCGGGTTCGCGGAATTGGCAGACAAAACCGCCTCGCGCAATTTTTGCGCTTTTTCGTAGCTGTCTAATCCGGCTTGAATATTTCCCAAACTCGAATTATTCAACGCGCCCTGGACATCGCCGATCTTTTCATAGGCGGTCGCGAGTTCGCCTTGCAGTTCCAGATCGCCGCCGGCTTCATTCGATAAACTGTCGAGATAGCTTAGCGCGTTGGTCAGAATTTTCTCACGCGCTTTGAGCGAGCCTTCGAGATTTTCTATTTCCGGGTAAACGTCGAAAATATAAGAATTTGCCAGTTTCCGGACATCGCCGAAACGCTTTTCGGCTTTGGCTCTTTCCGCCTGCGCGACGCGCGATTGCCAGAGCGTCGCCAAAACCCCGCCGATAATTGCCAGCAAAATCAGAATTCCGCCGATGACGCCCGCCCGATTGCGTTTAAAAAACTTCTCGGCGCGGTAGGAAAGCGTATTCGGACGCGCCGTGACGGGCAAGCCGCGCTGGTGGCGATGAATGTCCTCCGCCAGATTTTCCGCCGATGAATAACGGCGTTCGGGTTCTTTGCGTAAGGCTTTTAAAACGATGTTGTCCAGATCGCCGCGCAAACTCTGCGAATTCAAACTCACGGTATTTGAAACCGTCCGGCGCATTTTATTTGATTCCGTCTTGCCGTCGGGAATTTTTTCTGCCAGCAATGCGGTTTTCGCGTTCGTTACTTCTTTGAATTCTTTTGAAATTGTATTTATTAAAGCCGATGGCGGCAACGGTTCATTTTCGAGCACGGCTTTGTAAATCTCTTTGAGGTTATCCTCTTTCGCTTCAAACGGGCGATGTCCGCTGAGAAGCTCGTAAAGGATCACGCCTAGAGAATAAATATCGGTCGCCGTCGTCACGCTTTTGCTCTGCAATTGTTCGGGCGAGGCGTAACTCGGCGTCATCACGCCAAGCCGTGTGACGGTCGCCGAATTGATCTGCCCAAATTCATCGGACGAAAGGATTTTCGAGATCCCGAAATCGAGCAGTTTCGGCACCCCTTCCTCATTGACCAAAATATTTGACGGTTTCAGATCGCGGTGGACGATCAGATTGCGGTGCGCAAAACTGACTGCCGCACAAACCTTGCGGAACAGATCGAGCCGCTGATTCAAATCCAATTTTTTGTTATTGCAATAATCGTCGATCGGCAAGCCTTCGACATATTCCATCGCCAGAAACGGAATTTTGTCGTCGGTTGTCCCGGCATCGAGCAGACGGGCAATGTGCGGATGTTCGAGCGAAGCGAGAATTGCTTGTTCCTGTTGAAAACGCCGGCGCAGGGCAGAAGTGTTCATCTCGCGTTTGAGAATTTTGAGCGCGACGTGTTGCGAAAACTTCCCGTCGGCGCGTTCCGCCAAGTAGACCGCGCCCATTCCGCCGTAACCGAGTTCGCCGACGATCCGGTAAACCCCGATTTCTTGCCCGATCAAAGCGTTATCCGCGTCGTCTTCGCGATCGAAAAAATCCTTTGAAAATTCGACCGCCGAAAGATGCATCAGACTTTCGGACTCTTCTTCAAACGCCAGCAAAGATTCGACCTCGGCGCGAATCTCCGCACTGATCGCGGTTTTATTCAAAAACCTCTGCCGCGCGGCGGGTTCGAGCGCGAGAACTTCCGCCAAAACATCTTTTACCTTTTTCCAATTTTCCGATTGC
>CADEFG010000197.1 GCA_902826505.1 uncultured Acidobacteriota bacterium | reverse complement strand
GAAATCTTTTGTTGGAAAGCCGATCTTTAGAATTCAAACTTCCGCCGGTTCGCAAGATACATTTGACGGAAGTCTTTTTACGGCTTACGGCAGGCGCGGCTGGAATTTCGATCTCGCGCTCGAATCTTTTCAAACCGCCGGTTATATTCCGACCGAAAACGAACGCGGAATAATCGATACGCGCGCCAATAGTCGTCATCAAAATGGATTTCTGACGATCGAAAAACATTTCGGCGACGCGGCAGCCAAGTCAGTACCGTCTGCGTCAGCGGGCGGCGCAAGCTTCGCATTCTCACGAGTTTTCGTCAAAACAAACTTGTTTCAAGAGCGGCGCGACAATGGTACAAGCCTGACAAACAACCGCACATATTTTCGCCAATTCGCGTTCGGCGCGGATTTTTCGGACGAAACGTTCGGCGCATTTCAATTTCGTTCGTTCGTTGAAAAACAAACTTACGATCAAACATTTTCTGCCGTTTCCAACAATCGCAATACCGAAACTTTATCGAGAATCCAACGCGTTCCGTCGCAAGCTTTCGGCGCGAATCTTTTTTACACAAAAGTTTTCGGCGCACGTCACGTCGTTTCGAGTTCGTTTGAATTTCGGCAAGTGCGCGGCTTCAGCGATGAAACGGTTTTCGTCAATAATCGCGCAAGCGCACTTGTCGGTGCGGGGGGAAATCAGCAAACTTTCGGAGTTTTCGCGCAGGATATTTGGCACATCACCGAAAAATTAAATATCAATTTCGGCGGACGATTCGACGTTTGGGAAAACAAAAACGCACTTTCCGCGACGCGAACATTGTCGAATAATCTAACGAACGCAACGAATTTCAGCGACCGCACGGAAACTGCTTTCAGCCCGCGCATCGCCGCGCTGTATCAAATAAATCAAAATTTCGCGGTCGTCGCGTCCTTTGCGAAATCGTTTCGCGCCCCGAATTTGAATGAACTTTACCGCGCTTTTCGGGTCGGAAATGTTTTAACTTTGGCGAACGAAAACTTAAAATCGGAACGCGCCACGACGTTTGAAACGGGTTTGAATTTTGTCGGATTTTCTAAAAAATTATCTTTGCGCGGAAATTTCTTCATCGCGGAAGTTTCGCGCCCGGTCGTTTCGATCACGCTTTCGACCGCGCCGAATTTAATTACCAGACAACGTCAAAACGTCGGCAAAACCCGCGCGAAAGGCTTTGAATTCGACGCCCAATACGCACCGTTTGCCAATTTGAGATTTTCGGCAAGCTATCTGCTGACCGATTCGCGCGTTGCGGGTTTTCCCAATAATCCGTTGTTGATCGATAAATTTCTGCCGCAAGTCGCGCGTCAACAGTTAACTTTTCAAAGCCTTTATCGCCCGACCGTAAAACTTACGTTTTCTTTGCAAAGCAGATTTTCAGACTCCCAATTTGAAGACGATTTGAACACTTTGCGTCTGCGTTCCTTTGCGACCTTCGACGCGTTCGCTTCATATAAATTAAAACGTTTTACAATTTTCACGGCGATCGAAAACATTTTCGATTCGCGCTACGACATCGGTCTAACGCCGAATCGAACCGTCGCCGCGCCGCGTTTTATGCGTGCCGGTTTGCGTTTTGATTAAAACGGAACGCCGTCATCCTGACGGCAATGAACGCTGTTTCAGCGTTCAAACGGCGTGCGTTAATGATAAAGTTGAATAAATAGAAAAGCGTTTAGATTGCTCGCGCAATCTGTGCCGCCCGCGATGACGGCGTTCCATTTTATGAACAAACAACTTCCAAAAGGATGGTATTCACGCGGTTATTTGCCGCACTATGATCCGGGATCGGCGACGCAGTTTATAACCTGTCGTTTGTTTGATTCTCTGCCGCAAAAGGTTTTGGAAAGATTTCGCGCTGAACTCAAAACTAAAAAGCCGGAAGATATTGACCGCGAGATGATGATTTTGGTCGAGAAATTTCTCGATTCGGGTTACGGAGAATGTTTTTTGAAAGAACGCCGCATTGCGGAAATTGTCAAAGATTCGTTGCAAAAATTCGACGGCGAACGATACAAATTGATTGCTTGGATAATAATGCCGAATCATATTCATCTTTTACTTAAATCTTTGAACGGATGGGAGTTGTCTTAAATCCTGCAGTCATTTAAATCTTTTACCGCACAAGAAGCAAACAAAATTTTGAGTCGAAGCGGAAAATTCTGGATGCGCGAATACTTTGATCGGCGGATTCGCGCTTACGAACATTTTGAAAAAACGGTGCGTTACATAGAAAACAATCCGGTTAAAGCAGGTTTTTGCGAAAAACCCGAAGTTTGGGAATTCAGCAGCGCATTTAGCACAGATTGCAAAGCAATCTAATTTCCGTGATAGAATTTCAACTTGAATTTAATTTAACATATTTTTTGAACGCTTCCTGCGTTCATTGCCGTCAGGATGACGGCGTTCCATTTTTTATGAGCAATAATAACGAACCCAATAAAATTATTTTTTCGATGGTCAAGGTGAGCAAGTTTTATGATAAGAAACCTGTTCTCAAAGACATTTATTTATCGTTTTTTTACGGCGCAAAGATCGGCGTTTTGGGCTTAAACGGTTCAGGAAAATCTTCGCTTTTGCGGATCATCGCCGGAACGGACAAGGATTTTAACGGCGAGGTCGTTTTTTCAAAAGGCTATTCGGTCGGTTATTTGGAGCAGGAACCGAAATTGGACGAATCGAAAACCGTTAAGCAAGTCGTCGAAGAAGCGGTGCAGTCAACGGTTGATCTTCTCAAGGAATTTGAAGAGATCAACATGAAATTCGCCGAGGAAATGACCGACGACGAGATGAACGCGCTGCTGGAACGACAGGGCGAAGTTCAGGAAAAACTCGATCACGCCGACGCGTGGGATTTGGATTCACGGCTCGAAATGGCGATGGACGCGCTCAGGTGTCCGCCGCCGGAAACCGAAATTAAAAATCTCTCGGGCGGCGAAAAACGCCGCGTTGCGCTCTGTCGTTTGCTGTTGCAAAAGCCGGACATTTTATTACTGGACGAACCGACGAATCATTTGGACGCCGAGAGCGTTTCGTGGCTCGAACAGCATTTGCAGAAATACGAAGGCACGATCATTGCCGTCACGCACGACCGCTATTTTCTCGACAATATCGCGGGTTGGATTCTCGAACTCGATCGCGGCGAAGGCATTCCGTATCAGGGAAATTATTCGTCGTGGCTTGAGCAGAAATCTCAGCGTCTCGGGCAGGAACAAAAGAGCGAAGACAAGCGTCTGAAGACTTTGGAACATGAGCTGGAATGGATTCGGATGTCGCCGAAAGGTCGGCATGCGAAATCGAAGGCGCGAATCAACGATTACGAAAAACTCGTCGCGGAAGAATCCGAAAAACGTTCGGAAACTTTGGAAATCTACATTCCGCCCGGCGAACGGCTCGGTGATATCGTCATCGAAGCGCACGGAGTTTCAAAGGCTTACGGCGATAAATTATTGTTTGAAAACTTGGAATTTTCTCTGCCGAAAGGCGGAATCGTTGGCGTCATCGGTCCGAACGGCGCGGGCAAAACGACGCTTTTTCGTCTGATCACCGGGCAAGATTCGGCGGATGCGGGTGATTTTCGCGTCGGCGAAACCGTCAAGCTCGGCTACGTCGATCAATCGCGCGATTCGCTGGCAGCGGACAAGACGGTTTTTGACGAAATCACTGACGGACTCGATCTGATTCAGCTCGGAAAACGAGAAATGAATTCGCGCGCCTATGTTTCGCGCTTTAATTTCGGCGGCAGCGACCAGCAAAAACAGGTCGGACAGCTTTCGGGCGGCGAACGCAACCGCGTTCATCTCGCGAAAATGCTCAAATCCGGCGCTAACGTTCTGCTGCTTGATGAACCGACGAACGATCTCGACGTCAACACGATGCGCGCGCTCGAAGAAGCTTTGGAAAACTTCGGCGGCTGTGCTGTCGTGATCTCGCACGATCGATGGTTTCTTGACCGCATCGCGACGCACATCCTGGCGTTCGAAGGTGATTCAAAAGTCGAGTTTTTCGACGGAAATTACAGCGAATACGAAGCCGATCGCAAACGCCGTCTCGGTCACGACGCCGACCAGCCGCACCGCATCAAATACCGCAGTTTGACGCGCGCTTAAATGCAGTTCCAAGACTCAAGTCCCAAGTTCCAGGTCCTAATTTTTAGCCTGGGACTTGGGACTTGGGACTTGAGTCTTTCCTTCTGACGTTGCAAATCTGCAAAAAAATTGTTTACTATTGAATTAACACGCCTGTTTTACAATTCGGTTAGTAACAATTTTTGATGAAAATTAGGGTCCAAATAATAGCAGTTTTTTTGCTTTTAGCTAATATTTTATTATTTTCCGCTTGTGGCGAAAGGGTTGAGACTGCGCCGTCGGAAACAAATACTTCGCCGACCGTCGCGGTTAGTTCGACCGCGTCTCCCGAACCTGCGCCGCCGCAGTCGAAAATTCCGAATCTGCAAACCGAACTGCTCGACGATCGCCATAAAACGACAAATTCGCCGCTCGGTAAATTCGATTTTAAGAATTATACTTATCCGCTGCCGCGCGGCTGGCAGGATTCGGACGGCAAAGAGGTTGAGCTCGTCGGCGGCAAACGCCCGATGGAAATGACCGAAGAAGTTGAAAGAATCGGTCTTTCGTATGTCACGACGAAATATCTCGATGTGACCGGCGACGCCGCGGACGAAGCGTTTGTGATCTTGAAGATCGAAACCGGCGGCGCGGCGATTCCGCAGCTTGTTTACGTTTTTCAGTGGAAAAACGATGCTCCGGAAATGATCTGGTATTTTCGGACGGGCGATCGTGCCGACGGCGGTTTAAAAGATATTCGCGCCGAAAATGGCGAACCGATTATTGAACTTTTCGGTCAAGACCGTTATATTGTCGGTGAACTCGATACCGCAAAAGTTACGGGCGACGAAGAACAACTTTGCTGTCCGACATATTTTACGCGTTCGAGATATAAATGGAACGGCAACGTTTTTCAGATTCAAGGCAAACGGCTGACATTTTCGACCACCGATAAAAACGCGCCGCCAATCGAGAATATGGTCGAACAAGTCGGAAAAAACGAAAAGCAAAATAGTGGAAAAAAATAAAGGTCTTTGGATTCTGGCAATTTATTTTTTCTTGAGTGTGTATCTTTTGCCGATGTTTCCGCACGGCGGTTCGGCAAACGAACTGACGCGCTGGGCAACCGCCGCATCGATCGTCGAAAAATCTTCGTTCGAGATCTCGTGGACGGAAGATCTGATCGGCAAAAATGTTGACACCGCCCGCGTCGGCGATAAAACTTATTCCAACAAACCGCCCGGAACCGCCATTTTAGCCGCCCCGTTTTATGCAATAACACGAATTTTTACGGGCGCGCCCGACGCTTCGAATATCCGTATCAGCTGGTTTGTGATGCGGTTTTTTCTTTCGACCTTGCCGCTGCTGCTGCTCGGCTTGTGGCTTTACGCCCGCGATTCGGACGAAATTTCGATTGCCGCACTGCTTTTCGGGACGCCGCTTTTTGTTTACAGTTTATTGTTTTTTTCGCACGTGCTGGTCGCCGTTTTGCTTTATTTCGCGTTTCGTCTGCTCTACGATACGGAACGAATTTTTTTGCGACATTGCATTCTGGCGGGCTTACTTTCAGGCTTGGCGGTCGCTTGCGAATTTCCGGCGGTGGTTCCCGTTCTGGTTTTTGGCGTTGGATTGATTTTTGCCGACCGGCGCAATCAACACCGCTTGCAAAATTTGTTTATTTTCGCGCTCGGCGGTTCGCCGTTTGTGGTTCTTTTACTGATCTACAATTACTCGATCTTCGGTTCGCCGTTCGCGCTTTCCTACGCTTATGAATCTTTTCCCGAATGGGCGGAAGTTGCCGGACAGGGTGTTTTCGGAATCGGTTTTCCGACGTTTTCAAATCTCTATCTGCTGCTTTTTTCGCCCGCCCGCGGTTTGTTTTTTTACGCGCCGCTCTTGTTTCTGCCGGTGATCACGTTTGTTACTTCGCGCGAACGGCGCAGCTTGCGCCATCGCATAAAAATCGCGGCGATTCTACTTTCGATCCTGGTTTTATGCGGACACGGTGCGGCACACGGCGGTTGGGCGTTCGGTGCGCGATATTTGGTTTTTATTTTGCCTTTAATGCTCGATTCGTTTTTCGACGGCGAAATTTACGAATTTTCAAACATCTGGCAGGGCGCATTATTCACGATTTCATTTTTGCTTTGCACGATTCCCGCGCTGACTTTTCCGTTTGCGCCGCCCGAATTCAAATATCCGCACAATAATTTCTGGGGCAAGTTTTTATTTGACGAAAATTGGTTTACGCCGAATCTGGCGAATGTTTTTGGTTTTTCGAGCGATCTTTGGACGCTTTTGCCCGCGCTGATTTTGTTATTTGTCGTGCTCTTAATTCTGCGGCGGTATGCGCGGCGACCCGGAAGATTTGCGATCGGAATGATTGCGGGTTTGATTCTCGTCGGTATTTATCTCGCTCTGCCGAATCTCGACAACAGCGAAAACGAATTTCGCCGCGCGACGATTGCCGAACGTTATTTCAAGCCCGCAAACCGTCTGGAAAAATTCAGGATGGCTGGCAATTGGCAGAGTTTACAGCGCGTTGATAATTTTGAATGGACGATCGCCGACATTCGCGCTTTTGCCCCAGACGATTTTCCTTACTTAACGACACGCGATTTCAAAACGTCGCCGACCGCCGAACTAAAAAAAGTTTTGGAACTCCAAAAGCAAAACAAATTGGCGGAAGCTGAATCGATTTTGCAAAAAGGCAAAGCAGATTTTCCGTTTGCGAGTTGTGAATTCGGCGCAAATTTAGCCGTTATCTATTACACGACCGATCGCAAAGATGCGGCGTTAGCAGAACTCGAAAGCATTCAAGTTCTGGTAAATCCGGCAGCGCGTCCCGATTGTTTGCGCTCGCAATTTCTGCTCGGCTCGCTTTATCGCGAACGTGGCGAAACTGACAAAGCAACGCAAACATTTCAGAAATTTCTTGCCAACACAAACAACTCGAACGACGCTGAAATAAAGAGTTTCCGCCAGCAAATCGGCGGCAAATAAAGTAAGAGTTTAGGCTTTCACGGTTCAAGACGGCACTCTGAGCTTTCTTTACTTTATGACATAAAGTTCTTGACAAATAAAATAACTTGAGATAGTTTTAGAAAACGATATGGCACGAACACAAACCAGCCAGAAAGAAAAAATCGAAACAAATGAGCCGGTCAACATTGGCGACCGCGCCTTTGATAACTTGAAATTTATCCGCGAAACGATGGAACGCTCGACGGTTTTTACGAGCGTTCCGGGTTACGGCGGAATTTTGATGGGCGTCACAGCGATTGTCGCGGCAGTTATCGCGGGCAATCAGCCATATGTCAGAGACTGGCTGACGGTTTGGCTGGTCGAAGCCTTTTTAGCCTTTTCCATCGGACTTTTTGCGCTCTGGCAAAAATCGAAAATCAGCAAAACATCACTGCTTTCGGCACCCGCGAAAAAATTGTTGATGAATTCGCTGCCGCCGATGCTCTGCGGAGTTTTTATCACGCTCGGACTCTGGCGGTTCGGACATTTTGAAGTAATGATTCCGGTCTGGATTTTATGTTACGGCGCGGCAGTCGTTTGCGGCGGGGCGTTTTCCGTCAAGGTCGTGCCGGTCATGGGCTGGTGTTTTATCGCGCTCGGCGCGATCGCCTTTTTTCTGCCGACGGGTTTCGGAAATTCGATGATGGGTTTGAGCTTCGGCGTTTTGCACATCATTTTCGGATTCATCATCGGGCGGAAATTTGGCGGGTAAAAAAGATTATGGCAAGAAATACAGCATTAAAAATTGAAAACGGTTCGGAGGAAACGCCGAAAAAATCCGCTTTGAGAATTGAAAAAGCGGCGGAAAATGTTTCCAACGAACTCGACAAGGTGATTCACGAACGAATGCGTCTCGGAATTATCAGCGCGCTCGCCGCGAATGAAACCCTGTCGTTTACGGATTTGAAAAATCTTCTGAACACGACGGACGGAAACATCAGCGTTCACGCGCGAAAATTGGAAGAAGCCGGTTATCTGACCTGCGAAAAATCGTTCAAAGGTCGCGTGCCGCTGACCGAATATCGAATCACGGATGACGGGCGTGCGGCTTTGAATCGTTATTTAAATCATATGGAAGCATTGATCAATGCGATGAAAGGCACTTAGGAGAAAATTATGGGCG
>CADEFG010000196.1 GCA_902826505.1 uncultured Acidobacteriota bacterium | reverse complement strand
TGGTGGGCACGAAGGGACTCGAACCCCTAACTTCCTCCTTGTAAGGGAGGCTGTCTACCAATTGACGTACATGCCCGAAAACTTTTCTGTTTTGTTCAACAAACGGCACGTTTATTTCAAAAAAAACATCGCTCAATTATTTCAAAAGAGCGAATTGTCATACTACGAAAATTCACGCTTGGATGTCAAGTGAGATAAGTTATTTTATCATTCAAAAATAACGGGAATAATTTTATTTATGAAGTTTCGGTCTTCATAAATAATCGCCTTATTCGTGACCGGTAAAATTAATTTCGCTCGCGTTTTCGGCGATATTTAAAACAATTGTCGGTTGTTGAAAAGTAAAGCGTTTTGCCCGCACGCTGATGATGACGGTTTGTCCGGTTTCGATTTCGGCAAAATTGTAAAAGCCGAAACTTCCCGTCACGGCGGTCTGGATCGTGCCGTCGCTTTTGGTCAGCGTCACCGCAACATTGCGGATTCCTTGTCCTTCGGCGGTCACCACGCGCCCGCTGACAGAAACCGTCGCCGCCGTCGGGACGAGCGGCGAATCATTCCAAAAACCGCTGTGCAAACCGGTTGTCGGATTGCTCGAACGGGTTCCGGCGATGGCTTGGGCGTTTGTTCCTTCGACGACAAAATTGCCGCCCGCGCTTTTTCCGCCGCCGCTTCCGATCACCGATTGGTCAAGCGTAAAATTTCCGCCGCCTGCAATTTGCGCGCTCGCGAAACTGCCCGATAAAAACAAAAAAGTAATTATTTTAGTGATTATATTTTTCATGGTTTTTCTCCTTTTTCGATCAAAGTCCGCCGACTGCCGGAATAAGCGGCGGCGGTTCGGGGACGACCACATCGTTTGACGGCGGCGGCACACTACCGAGATTTTGAAGCGGCACGAATTGCGGCAGTTTAAGATAGGCTTCCGGCGCGCCGTGGGCGACATACCAATTGAGCCAGCCGAGCGTGTAAAGTTCCTGCGATTGAGAGCCGAACATGCCGTCTTTATTACGGATCCGGTCAACGCGCCGGTCGGCTTGAATCGAATCGCCGCCGAGCATCACGTCGAGCTGAAATTTCAAGATCCAGTTCTTTGTAATGCCGCCGCAGATGCCGTCGATTTTCATCTCGCCCTTCGGCGAAAAACGCGGCGGAAATTGTTTGTAGGTCCAAAAAAGCAGATATTGGACAAGCATCACATCGTCGCGATTGTTCGGACAATTTTCGCCGACCGCGTGGACGACGTTGTAAAATGTCGGGAAAAACTCCGCATTTTCATCGCCCATAGTTCCTGCAATATCGATAAATCCCATAAATAAATTTCTCCTTATTTCGAAAATTTTTTTAACTTCTTATATGTTTTGGATCTGGCGTGAAAAGCATTGCTTCGCTGCTGCCGTTTCAAATAATGCCGTCTTCTGTTGGCGTGACGGACGAAAACTGTCGGCAAGTCTTTTGTGTTTTGCCGTCTATGCAAGCTTTGCACAAGAACGTCACGAAGCGCGGGAATCGGGAATCGGGAATCGAGAATCGGCAAGCAAAAAATCCGATTCACTTCAAGAATAAGGTTTTATTCGATTTCCGAATTTTCGATTCCCGATCCCCGCCCGCACCGCGCCGTCCTTTTGTGCAAAGCCCACCAATACCTTGATTTCAAAGAAGTAATTGTGATAAACATTTTTTCCTTCATTGACAGATTTCCGCGTTTGGATTTTGCAAGCAGACGAGTTTTTTGAGCAGTTCAACTTGCTTTTTTAAGGATTCGATCTCGGCTTGCTGTTCTTTGACGGCGTTCAATAAAACGACGCCGATGCGGTCGTATTTGACGCCTTCGACGCGCCCGCCGACATAAGTCGCGAGCAGCGGTTCGACCTCGGCGACTTCTTCGGCAACCAAACCCAAATCGAATGAGCCGTCCGATTTCCAATTGAAAGTCACGGGTCGCAGACGATTGACTAAACTCAAACCGGAATTAAAGGGTTTGACATTGTCTTTGTAACGAATACTTGACGAACATTGCGCGATCACACGGTCGCTGGTTCTGATACAAATATCCGTGCCGCCGCCGCCGGGCAGAGTGTCGACATACAATCTGTCGGTCTGCAAATAATCGCTGATCCTTAATTTATCGACCACGCCGGGAATTTTAACGGCTGCCGAATTCGTGCCGATGACGATCGTGTCGCTGCTCTCGACGATCGCGCCCGCGCCGATTGCGACCGAATTGGAAACGGGATTGAACACGCACGAAACATTTGCGCCCGCGCCGATCAAAGTATTGTTGTTTTCAATGCAGGCGTTGTTGGCATTGCCGCTCCCGAATCCGACAAAAGTATTGTTATTGCCGACCGTGTTGGCGCCGCCCGCGTTCGCGCCGAAAAATGTGTTTTGAAAGCCTTCGGTATTTGCGCCGCCCGAATTTCGCCCGACAAACGTGTTGAAAAATCCGGTCGTGTTCGCTGCTCCGCTTTCGCGTCCGATGAAAGTGTTGCTGCTGCCCGAAGTATTCGCGCCGCCCGCCGATCTGCCGAAAAACGAATTCAGCCCGCCGGTCGTGTTCGTGTCGCCCGCGCCGCTGCCGTAAAATGAATTCTCGTTGCCGGTCGTATTGTTTGCGCCCGCAAAACTGCCGAAAAACGAATTCTGCGCGCCGCTCATGTTATCAAAACCCGCCGAACGTCCGAAAAACGAATTGTTCGCGCCCGCATTTGAATTTCCCGCGCCAAACCCCGTAAATGTGTTATTCGTTCCGGCAACGCTCAAAACGCGGCTGTTGCCGATGTTGTATTGCGAACCGGAATTGACGATATTGCCCGACAAAGTTCCGCCGGTCGTGCCGTCGCCGGTAATATTAAAATTCGTATTCGATTGCGGCGTTGTCCGGTTTTGAACATAAAATCCGCTTCCGGCGGTCGGGTTGCGGTCGTCCGAGAGCCGCGAATCGTTTGTCTGAACATAAAGATTCGCCGGAATTCCGCCGAGATTGTTTGAATTTTCGGCGGTTTGCGCCGTTTGCGCCGTTTGTGCCGTGGTCGAATTCAGCGCTTTGATCGCATACGGCGCACTCGTGACGCTCTGGCGCGGATTCAAAACGACGAACGAGCTTGTCGTGGTCGAAAAAACGCTGATTTGCAGAAAACGGCTCGCGCCCGAAAAAGCGTTTGCGCCAAAATCCAGCGCGACGGTAAAAATCCCGTTCGACACCTGAACCGCCGGATATGTCATGGTCGCGCCGATCTGATTGCCGCCTGCCGCCGCATCAAACAGCGCGAACTGCATTTGATAACTGCCGTTGGCGGCAACTAGATTATCGGTCAATTTTCCCTGATAGGTGAACGAAGCGGTTTGCGCTTTCGCGACCAGCAGACCCGCCAGCAAAAAGATAAAACTCAACACTAAAATTTTTATTAGTTCCGAAATAAACATAAATTTTTTCTCCTTCCAGTTACTTGGTTTGTAATAAATCGCCGAGCGAATTCCGGCAAATAAGCAGTAAGCCTTCGTCGGTTTCCGTAAAATGCAGCCAGCCGAGCGCGACCCAGCCGAAGATCGCCCGTGAACTGCATTGCGCCACCAGCGCGGCTCTATCGGCGGACAGCATCTCCGTCTCGTTTTGACAAAATTCGCAAAACGCTCTGAGGCTTTTCCGACCGTTTCGTCTGACGATCAAAAGTCTTTCGATCTCGACCGTGATTTCCGTTCGTTTGATCATCGCGACTCCTTGGCGATGATCGGTTTGACGACCGCCTGCGGGAAAAACACCTGGGCGCGGCGGTAATTTTTGAGCCGCAAATTTTGGTCGGTAAAACGGGTCAGGATCAAATTTGCCAGCACGACAAACGACTTTTCGCTTTTGTAAAGTTTTATGAAATCGTTGATCGCGCCCAGCAAAGCGGAAATCTCCGTTTTTTCAAAACGCTCGAAAGGATTTGGATTTAACCCGTTTTCAAAGTTGTAGCGGGCAAGGCTTGCGCTCATCAGGCGTTCGGCTTCGGGCAGGGAATTCAGATATAAATACCAAAACGCGAGTGTCAGATATGTTTCGTTCGTCCACGCCGAAAGCGGCAAAAGGCAATGCTCGAAAGCCTCGATCAATTCCAGAATCTCCGCCGCTGTGCGGTAACTTCTAATTTTTGTCGTTGGATAAAAAGCCATAAAACTCCTCGTAATTTATTGGTTTGTTTTTCGACATTTGTTAAAATGGCGGTCAACATGAATCGAGTATCGGGCGCCGCGTTCCGAAAAATCTTTAATTTGGCGGGGAATTTTTCCGAATTTTTCCGAATTTGACCAAAATGCAGCTTCAACCGACCGAAAAATATAAATTCGATGAATTCGAGCTCGACGTTCCGAAGCGGCAATTACGGCGCGGCGGCGCGGCGGTCGAACTCAAACCGAAGGCTTTCGATCTGCTTCGCGTACTGGTTGAAAATTCAGGCAGACTTTTGTCGAAAGAAGATTTATTTCAGATGGTCTGGGAAAATCAGTTTGTCGAGGAATCGAATCTGACCGTCAATATGTCGCAAATTCGCAAGGCGCTTGGCGAAAAAGCAAGCCAGCCGCGCTATATTACGACCGTTTCCGGGCAAGGCTATCGTTTTGTCGGCGACGTTCGTGAATTAAGCGAAGAACCGGACGAATTTGTGATCGAAAGCCAGACGATCGCCCGCGTGACGGTCGAGAATTTTGAAGACGAAACGGGCGAAAAGCGCGAAGCTTTAACATTGCCGCCGGTTGATTCAAAAAAAAATCGCGCGGCAATTGCGGTTGGCGCGGTTTTCTTTTTGGTCATCTTGCTCGGCATCGGCGGTTATTTTTGGCAAACGTCGCGCGCCGGAAATCCCGCGCCGTTTCGCAATCTCGCGATGAAGCGTTTGACGAATCTCGGCAACGTCAACAATGCCGCGCTTTCGCCCGACGGCAATTTGTTTGCCTATGCTTTGCAGGAAAAAGACGGTCGGCAAAGTTTGTGGCTCGGTCACGCAAACGGCGGCGGCGAAAATATCCAGCTTCGTCCACCGGCGGAAGTCGTTTATCTGGGAATAAATTTTGCGCCCGACGGCGGCAATTTGTATTACAACATTGCGGGTAACGGACTCACGCGCAACACGATCTTCAGAATCGGCGTTTTCGGCGGCGTCCCTGAAAAGGTTTTCGAAAATGTCGAAAACTTTATTGCTTTTGCGCCCGACGGAAAACAATTTGCTTTTGTCCGCAACGATCGTGAAAATCGTAAATCTTCGCTCTTAGTCGTTGAAACCGGCGCCGCAAATGAGCGCGAGATCGCTTCGCGCCCGTTAAATCTCGCGTTTTCGACGATCAGCGCGGCGTGGTCGCCGGACGGAAAACAAATTGCCGTCAGCGCCGGAACGGACGAAAACGGCGAGACGACGGAAGTTTTTCTGGTCGCGGTCGCGGGCGGCGCGGTCAAGCCTTTGACAAATCTCGGCTGGAACGGAATCCGGACGCTGATCTGGGAAAAAGACGGGAGCGGTTTATATGCCGTCGCAGGCGAAAAAGACGCGCGTTGGCAATGGCAGATCCGGCATATTTCCTATCCGGGTGGCGCCGCGCAAAGAGTCGTTTCCGATCTGAATGTTTACAGTCCGGTTCTCGGGCTTTCGCCCGGCGGCGATTTGATGACTTTGCAGGCACAGCATTCTTCAAATCTATGGGTTGCGCCCGCCGACAATTTAGCGGCGGCAAAACAAATCACGTTTGAACAGCTTGGCAGAAAAAGCGGTTGGGACGCGCTCGAATGGACGGCTGACGGGCGCATCGCCTACACGGCTTTTACGAGCGAGAGCGAAGCTTTCTGGACGATCGAGGCGGACGGCAAAAATCAAAAACCGCTGATCCCCGAAGGTCGCACAAATACGAATTTGAGTTTTTCAGCCGACGCTTCAAAAATGGTTTTTAATTCCAATCGCGGCGGCAGCTGGGAAATCTGGACGGCAAACGGCGACGGTTCGAATATGAGGCAGTTGACGACCGGCGGGAATAATTTTCAACCTTCGATTTCGCCCGACGGAAATTCGGTCGTTTACCGCGCGGTGCGCAACGATGTCGGACTTTTATGGCGCATTCCGAGTGCGGGCGGCGATGCCGCGCAATTGACCGAGAAACCGTTGATCTGGGCGCGATTTTCGCCCGACGGCAAACAAATCGCCTGCGGTTCGCGCATCGATGGAATAATAAAACTCGCGATCTTAAACGCCGCCAACGGTCAGCCCGCAAAATTTTTCGAGCTTCCGCCAACCGCGAATCTCAACAACGGTTTTCGCTGGACACCGGACGGCAAAGCCGTTACTTATCGTGATTGGCACAACGGAATCTGGCGGCAGGATTTGAGCGGCGGCGCGCCCGCAAGAATCGCCGGATTGCCCGAAGAAAAACTTTATTCCTACGGCTGGTCGCGCGATGGAAAACTTTTCGCTTTCACGCGCGGCGCGGAAATCCGCGATTTAGTGCTGATTCAAAACGCCAAATAATCTAACTTAATTTCGCTTTTGCAAGATCGGTTTGCTGACCGATCTTTCGGCTTTCGCATTTTCGTCATAGACCAGAATCGTCCCGCCGAAACCGACGGCGAAACCTTTTTTGCCGACAAATATTATTTTTTCGAGTTTGTGTTTGAGGTCGGTGTTTTCCGCGTTCCAAACATTCCCGGCGGTTTTTGTATGCAGGATCACGCCGTCGCCTCCGACTGCCCAGCCTTCCGCCGTATTGAGGAAAAAGACATCGAATAAATCTTTTGAAACGCCCGAATTTTGTTCGCGCCACGTTTTGCCGCCGCTGACGGTTTGAAAGATTTTGCCCTGCGCGCCGACCGCCCAGCCGTTTTTCCGATCGGCGAAAAAGACCGCGTTGAATTTTGCCGACCGGTCGCCGAAAATATTTGCCTGATTCCAATTCGCGCCCGCGTCTTCGGTAAAATAGACGCCGCCGCCCGCGCCGACGATCGCGCCGTGCGAATCATCGGAAAAAATTCCGTCGAGCAGCAGATAGCGAATCGGCGACGGCGATTTTTCCCACGTGCCGTCTGTTTGAAGTTCAAAAAGCGCGCCGCTTTCGCCGATCGCGATGCCTTTGCCTTTTTGATTGAAAAAGATTTTTGTGATGCGGCTGCGTCCGGCGTTTTTGAATTCCACTTTTTCCCAACTTTCGCCGCCGTCCGAGGTTTTCATCAGGTAAGACACGGAATTTGCGCCGCGATTGAAGATATCGCGCTCGCACAAAAGCCAGCCGCTATAATCATCGGAAAAATAAATTTGCCGCAGTTTATCGTCGGTAAAATTTTTGCGCTTTGTCCAGCTTTTGCCGCCGTCTTTGGTTTCGAGCAGCGTTCCGTTGCTGCCGGCGATCAAGCCTCTCGTTTCGTTAAAAAAATAAATGTCGTGAAGCCACGCGAGCGTGTTCGCGTTGTGCTTGACCCAATCGGCTCGTGCGGTTTGAAAGCCGATCAGGCAAATCAGCAGAACCAGAATTTTCTTAATCCAAATCATTTGGTTGATAAAAAAAAGTGCGATTTACAATTGAAAACAATCGCAAATCGCCAATTCGGAAACCGGAGATCAATTAAAACGGGCTGCCGAACAAAAGACGGACAATGCTCGCCTTCGACAAAACATCGAAAACCGTGTTGATATTGAGGCGAAAACCGCGATCGGGCACAAAAACCTGATCGCCCGGATTAAGATAGATCATCTCGCCCTTTCCTCGTTCGATGTCCTGCAGATTGACGATCTGCGGCTTTAATTTGCCCTGCGCGTCGAAACGGTAAAGCGTCACGCGCTTTTTGTCGCCGTCTTTCGTGATGCCGCCCGATTCGACGATCGCTTCGTAAAGACTGACTTTGCGGTCCATAATTCGCACGCCCGGCGCGGCGACTTTGCCGAGCACGCTGTAACGAACCGACATCGCTTTGTCGAGCGTCACGGTAACTTTCGGTTCGATGATGTATTCGTCAAGTTTTTTGGTGATTTCGTCGGCGATCTGTTCGACGGTTTTGCCGCCGACCAGAATGCCTTCGCGAATCAGCGGGTAAGAAATTCGCGCCGTCGGGTGCAGTGACGATTCCCCAGGTGCTGCTACCCGTGATCGGATCGGGATACAGCCGCCGCAGATGCCGCTCGACGTTTGGGCGACGCGGGTCCTTCAAGAGATCTTCGATACGCCGGGGATACTGTCGACCTGCGGCGAAGTAGCGCTCGATCGCCTTGCGGTATTGATCGCCAATGAAAAGCAGCTCGGCTTCCTTCTCGCGTATCGAGACCGTTTG
>CADEFG010000195.1 GCA_902826505.1 uncultured Acidobacteriota bacterium | reverse complement strand
CCTGCGGATCGAGGGAATTTGCGCCGATGAAATAAGTTCCGGTGACGGGCAGCGCGATCGCGCCGCCGAAATCGGGAATCCGTGAATTTACACCGGTGCCGCCGTCGTCATTTTCTTCGATGACATTTCCGTCCGCATCGAGCAGAAAAAGGTACGTGTCAAACTGTGTGGAACTGAGCGAAATTGAAATTGTCTGCCCGGCGGTTCCCTGAAAGCTGTAAAAGTCGACAAAGGATTGATCGGGCAGCACACAGTCGGTCGCCGCCAAAGCGCCGTTCAATGTTTGATCGAGCATGATCGGGACATTTTCATTGCACGGGTCGCCGAGCGTGCCGTTTTTCGCGGACGCGGAAAATCGGGCGCGGAAGATTTGCTGAACGCGCGCCCGTTTTTCCGCCGCTTTGGGAGGGCTCTTTTTAGAATTCACGGTCTTGACCACGGTTTGAGCGTTTGAAAATCTCAACGCCCCGTTTCCGAGCATCACAAAGCTCAGACAGACGATAATTAATAAAGTTCGTTTTTTCATGGACTGCTTCCCAAGATTTGCACGAGCCGGCGGCTTGCAAAATCATCATTAAATTGTTTTAAAATGGCGGAAATGTTCAGGATTTGAAACTCTTGTCCGCGTTACATCCGGCACGGTCGGCGGCGCGACTTCGAGAAGAATTTCCGATTAACCATCAGCGTGATATTGTCGAGCGCATTCGCCGTCACCAATTCGGGTTTCTCATCGCCGTTAAAATCCTCGATCAGCACCGATGACGGAAAACCGCCGACGCCGAACCGGATCTCGGGCTGAAAACTCCCGTTGCCGTTACCGAACATGACGGCGATCCGCATCGAAAAACCGTTGGTTAAAGCGAGATCGGTAAAACCGTCGCCGTTCAGATCAGCCGCCGCGATTCCTTCTCCGGCAGACGCGACAAAATTAGGCAGACTTTGAAACGTGCCGTTGCCGTTGCCCATCAGCACGATTCCGGTGCTGCCCGCGAGATCCGCTTTGCCGTCATTGTCGAGGTGCGTCACCGCAAATTGTCCGATGCTCTGAATGACCGGAAAAACGATGTCGGTGCCGCGCTGAAATGTCCCGTTGCCGTTGCCGAGCATAATGAAAACGGTTGATTGAAAAGTGCTGACGATTTCCAGATCCGGATTGCCGTCGCCGTTAAAATCGCCGGCGGCAAGCGAAGTCAGACCGCTCAGGGTTGGGAAAACGAGCGGCGCGGCGGGCTGAAAGTTGCCGTTGCCCTGCCCCAAAAGTATCGAAACGCTGTTTGAGCGAAAATTGACGACTGCCAGATCGGCTCGTGTATCGCGGTTAAAATCGCTGACGCTGATCGAAGCCGGCGCGTCGGCGGTCAGCAGATTGATCGCCGGTTGAAATGTCCCGTTGCCGTTGCCGAGCAAAATTGAAACGCTGCCCGGATCGGAAAAAGGGACGCCCGAATTGGCAACCGCCAGATCGGGCACCGCGTCGCCGTTAAATTCACCGACTGCCAGATGAAAAGGCTGGATTCCGGCGGCGAAGTTCTGCGGTGTTTGAAACCCGCTGTCGCCGTTGCCGAGCAGGATCGAAACATTATTCGAACCGTTATTGACGGTCGCCAGATCCATTTTGCAATCGCGGTTGAAATCGGCGGCGACCGCAAAATTCGGAGTGCTGCCGCCGGCTTCAAAGTTTTTCTCGACGATGAACGAGCCGATGCCTTTGCCGAGCAGGACGGAAATGCTGTTCGAGCTGAAATTGGCGGTTGCCAGATCGCCGTGCCCGTCGCGGTTGAAATCGCCGTTGACGATCGCCAGCGGATCGCGCCCGGCGACATATTTATCCGGTTCCTGAAAAGTTCCCTGACCGTTGGCTCGCAAAACCGAAACTTCCTGTCCGTCGCGGCTGACGGTCGCCAGATCTTCGCGCCCGTCGCCGTCCAGATCACCCGCCGTGATCGACAAACAAAAAACGCCGACCGTGAAGCTTGCCGCCACTGAAAAAGCGCCTTTGCCGTTTCCCGAAAGCACGAAAAGCGTTCCCGAAACGTCGTTGGTGCCGGTCGCCGCGAGATCGGTTTGTCCGTCGTCGTTGAAATCTCCCGCCGAAATAGCGAGCGTCGAAGCGATGCCGGGCACCGAAAACGCCGGCTGGAAAGTGCCGTTGCCGTTGCCGATGAGAATCGAAATCCCGCCATTGTTGCCGTTCGTGCCTCGAAAAGTGACGGCGATGTCGGGTCGCGCATCGCTGTTAAAATCGCTGATCGCGAGATCGAAAGGCTGACTTCCGACGGTAAAACGGGTCGCCGGTTGAAAATTTCCGGTTCCGGTTCCCAAAAGCACGGCAACGCTTTGACTGTCGGGAATCGAAATATTCGCGAAATTCACCGTCGCGATGTCTAAATTCCCGTCGCCGTTCAAATCGTCGAGCGCGACCGATTGCGGAAGAATTCCTGCCGCGAATATTAATGGTGCCTGGAAGCTACCATCGCCGTTTCCGATTAAAACGGAAATCGTACCTTCCAGGACCGCCACCGCCAGATCCAGCTTCCCGTCATTATTCAGATCGCCGGTGGCTAAATCGACCGGTCCCCTGTTGATGCTTCCCCCGGCAAAAAAAGTTCCGGTCTGTCGAAAAGTTCCGTCACCGATGCCGGTCTGCACCGTGACACTAAAATCTCGCGCATTAGCGGTGATTAGATCCAGTTTTCCGTCCTGATTAAAGTCTCGAGAAACAACCGATTGAGGTTGTCGCCCGTTGGTCGGAAAATCTCTGCGGGCGACAATTGATAGAGGCGCTTGAGCCGCTATCGAGATCGTCATTAACCAAAAACCCGCACAAAATAATGCTAAAACAGCACGTAGTTTTTTTCTTTCTACCATTATTACCCCAGTTAATCCCCTTAAAATAAAATTTAAAACGAAGTGATTTCATAACAATCAACAACCAAAAATAAAATCACTTCGCCTTGTTTTATTTATCGCATGCGGCGGAAATTTTAGAAATCGGGAAAAATGGACGCGGAAAGCAGGAATTTCCCTGTAAATTTACGGGAAAATCCCGCGCTTGTTAGAAAATGGATTTTGGGGCGGGGAACTATTACAATTCTCTGGTAAATAAATGACAAGTTCCCGCCAAGACGCGAAGGCGCAAAGTTTTTATCTTCTTTGCGCCTTCGCGTCTTGGCGGGAAAAGTTTTGTGATTTAGTAACTCAGGAGATGGTCTGGAGTGACGAAAATACTAATTTTCCTGAAGCCAGCCTTTCATAATCGCATAGCTGACGATCTCGTGACGCCCGCGAATATTCAGCTTTTGCAGGGCGCTGGCTTTCTGCGATTCGATGGTTTTGACGCTCGTTTCAAGCTGTTCGGCGATTTCCTTGTTGCTGTAGCCGCGCGCGATCAGCCGCATCACTTCCGATTCGCGTTCGCTCAAGTATTCGCCCTCGATCTGTCCTTTAAGATTATGTTTCCGGACGGCGAAAATTTCGAACATCGTCGCGGTCACCGCCGGATCGAGATAATTCGCGCCGCCCGCGACGGCGCGGATCGCCCGCAGCAGTTCGTCCGGTTCGCTCTGTTTTAAGACATAGCCGGAAACGCCCGCATCGACCAATTCTTTCAAATAGGCTTTGTCGGTGTGGCGCGTTAAGGTCAGAATTTTTATGGCGGGCGCGACTCTTTTTAGTTGTGCCGCCGCGACCAGCCCGCTCAGCTCGGGCATCGAAATATCCATAATCACCACGTCCGGCTTCAGTTCCTGCGCGAGCCGGACGGCTTCGCGCCCGTCGCCCGCCTCGCCGACAACCTTCAGATCGCTTTCCGCTTCGATGATCATCTTTAATCCTTCGCGCACCGTCTTGTGGTCTTCGGCGATCAAAATGCTGATCTCGGTCATTGATTATTTTCTCCTTTCAAATCCAAAACCGGAACGCTGACAAAAACAGTCGTGCCCGCGCCGCCGGTTGATTCTATTTCAAGCTTTCCGCCGATGAGCGCCGCCCGCTCGCGCATTCCGGTGATCCCGATCCCTTTGCGCCCGTTTCCGCCGACTGCCCCGTTGCCCGGATTAAAGCCCGCGCCGTTGTCCTCGATGATCAGCACCGCACAACCGTCGCGCGGTTCGAGAAAGACATTGACGCGCGTTGCGCGCGCGTATTTGCTGATATTGTTGAGCGCTTCCTGCGCGATCCGGTAAAGATTCGTTTCGGTTTCGCAGTTGAGCAGGGTTTGAGCGAAACGGTCGGCGTTAAATTCTGCCGGAATATTAAAATGCGCCGACCACTGCCGGACGTAATTATCGAGCGCGGCGACGAGTCCGAGTTCGTCGAGCGTCGTCGGGCGCAGCTGCCAAGCCAGAAAATCAACGTCGGAATCAAGCTCGCGGGCGATCTTTTGCGCCGCGCCGATCTGTTCGCTCAAATCCGCATTGCCGGCGCCGGATTTTTTGAGCATTTCGAGCTTGAGCCTGAGCGCCGTGAGCTGCTGACCGAGCTGATCGTGCAGATCGCGGGCGATCCGCTGGCGTTCGTCTTCCTGGACGGTCACCAGCTGGCGCAGCGCAGCGACGCGCTCTTCGTTGACCGCTTCCAATTCGCGGGTGCGTTCCTGAACCCGAAACTCCAGTTCCTCGTGTGACCGGCGCAGCTGATTCGAGGCTTTTAACAAAGTCTCTTCGGCGCGTTTGCGCTCGCTGATGTCACGGATGATCGTCGTAATGAAAATCGCGCCGCCGACCTTCGAGGTCGAAACCGAAGCTTCGACCTCGACCGAACTGCTGTCCTTGCGCCGACCTTTGAATTCATATTTCGAGGGCGCCGCCCGGCAATTTAGACGACCTCTGCCGAATTCGATCAAGCGTCTGGCGTCGTCGTCCGAAATGACCGTCGAGATATGGCGACCGATCAATTCCTGCGCGTCGTCGTAGCCGAAAAGCCTGAGATAGGAATTATTGACGTAAACGATTCGTTCATTTTCTTCGACGAGAATGCCGTCGTGCGAGGTTTCAAAGATCGCCCGCAAACGCTCTTCGCGCTGGCGAATCTGCGCCTCGGCATTTTTGCGCTCGGTAATATCGCGAATGATCGCCTGCAATAATCCGTTCTCGATCATCTTTCCGCTGATCTCGACCGGCACGAGCGTTCCGTCTTTGCGGAGCAGCCGCCGTTCGTTGATCAATGTTCTGCCGCCGCGCAGCTCGTTGAAGCGGATCGGGTTAATTTTCAAATCTTCCGGCGGCACGAGGTCTTTGACGTTGAGCCGCAAAAGCTCTGCGGGCGCGTAGCCGAGCATTTCGCAAAGTTTTGAGTTGGTCTCGATAAAATTTCCCTCGAAATCGTAGGTGTGAATGCCGTCCGAGGCTTGTTCGATCAAACTGCGGTATTTTTTCTCGCTTTCCGCGAGCGATTGCTCCGCCCGGTTGCGCTCGGTGATGTCGTTAAAAAAAATACCGACTTTGCGGCTTTCGTCGCCGCCGATCCGAAAAGCGTAAACGTCAAGCCGGCGATCCGTCGCCGTTGATTTTTCGACAAACCGAAGCGGCTCGCCGGTCAGCGCGACGCGCCCGTAGAGTGCGACCGATTTTTCGTCAAGATTTTGAACCGTTTTTCGCGCCGTTTTGCCGTCGCCGGCTTTGTCATCGGCGATTCCGGTCAGCTTCTCGAACACGGGATTTACTTCCAGAACACGATAATCGACGGGCTGTGTATGCTCGTCAAAAATCATTTCGACGATGCAAAATCCCTGATCGATCGACGCGAGCAGCGTTCGGTAACAGATTTCGGTTTCGCGCAAAGATTCTTCGTCACCCATACTTTCGTGTTCCTTACGAGGTTTTTCCTGACATTATGAGCTTTGCCCAAAAACGGCACCAAGCGCGGAAATCGAAAATCGGTAATCGTCAATCGTCAAACAAAATGTTCGGTTAACTCAAATCTTTAAGGTTTTATTTGATTTCCGGTTTTCGATTCCCGATTCCCGAACGCCCCGCGCCGACTTTTTGTGCCAAGCCGGTATTATGGCTTAGATAGATTTCCGCCGTGACAATCTGCCTGTCGGGCGATCAGAATTATTTTTCGTCAAGTAATTTAAGAAATAGCTGACATTTTTTCAGATATTCGATTTATTACGATCAGCGGATTCATAAATTCTTGATTTTTCTTAAAATTATTTTCCGTTACTGCTTATCCCAATGATTTTTGATAAAGTTTGAAAAAGCGGACGCGGGCGAAACTTTCAATTTCCATCTGTTAAGGGTCACAAGTTATTACTATGAAACGATTTCCGGCATTACTAAAAATATCTGTTCATCCGGTTTTGAAACTGTTGGCGGCGGCGCTGATACCGGCGTTTGCGGTCGTCAGCGGAACCTTGCCGGCGCCGGGAATTTCTTCAACGGCAAAAGCCGCGAGCGCCGATTTAAAGAAGGATCGTGAGCTTGTCGCGAGCGCGCCGGTTTTGTTCCCGTCCGATCAGGCGACGATGGTCAATCCCGATGTCCAGTTGAAACTGACGTTTAAGGATGCGCCGCGGGTCGGCACGGCGGGAAAGATCCGCATTTTTGACGCCGCTGATGACCGGCTCGTCGAAACGCTCGACCTGAGCATTCCGCCGGGACCGACCAAGCCCGTCGATCCGTCGATCCGAGCCAAAAATTATCTTGCTTTTCCTTACCCGTATGCGCGGACGACCCGCCCGACGAACCGCGACACCAAACCCGGAACCGGATCGGCGGGCGCCGTGCCGACCTCGAATGATTATCAACTGACGATCATCGGCGGCTTTACCGACGGTTTTCATTTCTATCCGATCACGGTCAACGGCAAGACCGCGACGATCCATCCGCATCACGATCTGCTCGAATACGGCAAGACCTATTATGTCGAAGTTGACGCGGAAGTTCTCAGCGTTCCGAACGACAATTTCGCGGGCATCAAGGGCAAGAGCTGGCGTTTTTCGACCAAACCGAAAGCAAAGGCGCCGCGTCCCGATGCGAAGAATTTGCTGGTCAGCGCCGACGGCACCGGAGATTTCAATACGGTGCAGGGCGCGATGGATTTTGTGCCCGATCATTCCAAAAAACGCATCACGATAAATGTCAAAAACGGTCTTTACGAAGAGATCGTCTATTTTCGTAATAAAGATAATGTGACGCTCGTCGGCGAAGATCAGGAAAAAACCGTTCTTCGCTACGCCAACAACGAAGTCTTCAACCCGCATCCGGCGAACATTCGCACAAACCCCGAAGCGGGCAGTTTTCCTTCGCGCCGCGCCGCCGTGACGGTCGATAACAGCAACGACATTCATATTGTCAAAATGACGCTGCAAACGACTTCGCCCGGACAAGCCGAAGGGCTTCTGATCAACGGCGAACGCAATATTCTCGCGCACGTGACGGTGATCGGCGCGGGCGACGCGCTGCAGGCGAACGGGCTGATCTATATGGTTGACAGCACCGTTATCGGCACGGGCGATACGATTCTCGGGCGCGGGACGCTCTTTTGCGAACGCTGCACGATCAAGTCGACCCGTGTGATGATGTGGACGCGGAACAAAAAAGAAAATCACGGCAATGTTTTTAAAGACAGCACGCTGATCGGAACGGACGCCCCGACGACGATCGCGCGTGCGCCGCAAAACGGGGAATTCAGTTATCCCTTTGCCGAAGATGTTTTGCTCAACTGCACGCTCGTCAACATCGCGCCCGAAGGCTGGGGCGATGCCGATAAGGGCGGCAATGTCCGTTTTTGGGAATACAACAGCCGCAACCCGGACGGTTCGCCCGTTGATGTCAGCAAAAGAGTTTCCTGGTCGCGCCAGCTCGACCGTGTCAGGGATGCGAAACTGATCGCCGATTACGGTCGCCTCGAATTCGTGCTGGCGGGCTGGAAACCAAAGCTCTCCGTGCGGGTCAAATGATTTCAAGAATTAACTGTTTTGTAAAAAAACGAGAAGAAATGTGGGCATCGTGAATCGAAAATCTGGATAAAGAAACTCCCGGCGACTTTATCAAATAATTTGATCCTTCAATTGCCGATTCACGATTTTCGATTCACCGGTCGTTTCTTGAACCTTTTTTTCGCAAAGCCGAGAATAATTTAAAACTCGAGACGCGGCGCAGATTTCTTTTTTCCAGAAATCTGCGCCGCGTCTCGAGTTTTAAATTAAAAATGGTTATATCTAATACCAAGTTGCACTAAAAACAGAGGGAGTTTAGCGACTCTCCCACCAATGATAATTTGTCCGCGCCGAAACTTCTTTCAAGGTGATGTTTCGACATCGTGAACAGACTTTTGCCTCTAATTCATCCAGCGTTTCGTGTGCTCTATTGGCAA
>CADEFG010000194.1:7321-8409 GCA_902826505.1 uncultured Acidobacteriota bacterium | reverse complement strand
AAAACGCGCGGAACCTTCGCATTTCAATATTTTTTAAAACTTCACAACGATTCATATGATTCATTTGCCGGTTTTGGATTTTACCGACGGCAAACAAAAAACCTCGTTGATCACGCTGCCGCTTTTTCACACGACCGGACAAACCGTTCAAATGAACACGGGGCTTTACGGCGGCAACCGCGTTGTGCTGCTGCCGCGTTTCGAACCGCAGACGACGCTCGAAACGATGGAGCGCGAAGAAGTGAATTTTTGGGTCGGTGTCCCGACGATGTATTGGGCATTGCTCAAATACGCGGAAGAAACCGGTTTCGATGTCAACCGCATCACCAAATCCATCAAGGTCTGCACGTCGGGCGGGGCGCCGATGCCGGTCGAGGTGATGAAGGCGTTCGGCAGTAAATTCGGCGTGCGGGTTTTGGAAGGCTACGGGCTTTCGGAAACATCGCCGCTCGCGACGTTTAATCATTTCGAGCTTCCATCGAAAGCGGGAACGGTCGGACAGGCGATCTTCGGCGTCGAAGTCAGATGCGTTGACGATGAAGGCAACGAAGTTCCGCGCGGCGAGCGTGGTGAGATCTGTATTCGCGGCAACAATGTCATGAAGGGCTATTACAAACGTCCCGAAGCGACCGCCGAGGCTTTTCGCGACGGTTGGTTCCATTCGGGCGACATCGGCGTGATGGACGAAGACGGCTATCTTTCGATCGTTGACCGCAAAAAAGATATGATTCTGCGCGGCGGCTACAATGTCTATCCGCGCGAGCTCGAAGAAGTAATCATGACGCACGAACACGTTTCGTTGGTCGCGGTGATCGGCGTTCCGCACGATAAAATGGGCGAAGAGGTCAAGGCTTATGTTGTTTTGAAACAGGAAACGGAATTGACCGAAGAAGAATTTATCGCCTGGTGCAAACAACAGTTTGCCGCCAATAAATATCCGCGTCTCGTCGAATTTTGCGATGCGCTGCCGATCGGTGCGACGGGCAAGATTCTCAAACGCGAGCTGCGGACAGAAAATTAGCCACAGACCGCACAGAGTTCACAGAGAAATAATTATTACTCTCCGAATTCTCTGCGGCAAAAAGCTT
>CADEFG010000194.1:0-7311 GCA_902826505.1 uncultured Acidobacteriota bacterium | reverse complement strand
AGTGCAAGTTTTATTTTTCGGCGCGACGGCTGATGCGGTTGGGATGCGGGAAGTCGAAATCGATTTTTCCGCCGACGCGAAAGCCGCAGACGCCTTTGCCGCAATCGTTCAAAAATTTCCTCAATTAGCACGGCACAAACTGCTTTTCGCGGTCAATCAGGAATATGCCGACGGCGGCGAAACGATCAAAAACGGCGACGAACTGGCGGTTTTTACGGCAGTTTCCGGCGGCTGACGATATTTATCATTGAACATTTATCATTTATCAAAGTAATCTGTCGCAAAGTTTAGGCAAACTTCATAATGCAGGAAGAAGAAAACCAAAAACCAAAAACCAAAAACCAAAATCGAACAGATTTTTTTGAGATCACGAGCGAGCCGCTCAAGGTCGGCGCGATTGCGCGGCGTGTTGTCCCGGCAAACTGCGGCGCGATCGTCACGCTCGACGGGTTTGTCCGGCAATGGACAAAGGAGCGCGAAACCGAATATTTGGTTTATGAAGCCTACGAGCCGATGGCGCTCAAGGAAATGGAAAAGCTGATCGAACGCGCGCACGAACGGTTTGAAATCGAAAACGTCGGCATCGTCCATCGTTTGGGGCGGCTCGAAATCGGCGAAACGAGCGTCGTCATCGCGGTCGCCGCGCCGCATCGCCGCGCCGCATTTGAAGCCTGTGAATGGCTCATCAAGGAACTCAAACGCACCGTCCCGATCTGGAAAAAGGAAGTTTACCGCGACGGCGAAGTTTGGATCGAAGGCGATTCGCAAATTAAAAATTAAAAATTAAAAATTAAAAATCAAGTTTCTGAAAATCAGTCTTTGATTCTCAAACCGTGTCTTAGCACAGAAAGAAAAGTTTTACCTTTTACTTTTTACCTTTTGCTGTCATATCATTTCTATTGATTCCAGAACAATTCAGAATTATCAATCGAACAAGGGCTGCAAATTTTTATTCGTTAAATTTTTTAACTAACAATCGAGGATTTTAAATTATATGCGGAAATTATTACCGTTTTTTATCGGAATTTTACTGCTTGCAGGCAATGTTTTTGCGCAATCGCAAGCGACCACGGGCAACATCGAAGGACGCGTGCTTGACCCGAACGGCGCGGTCGTCCCGAACGTCAATGTTTCGGCGACCAATAAAGACACGGGTTTTGGCAAAACCGTGATGGCGGACGGCGACGGCAATTTTGTTTTCGTTCTTTTGCCGCCGGGAAAATACAAGGTCGAAGCGAAAGCCGCTTCGGGTTTTCAGCCCGCAACCTATGACAACGTGACGGTTTCGGTCGGCGGAAAAACGACGCTTGAAATAACTCTGAGCGTCGGTACGGGAACGACCGTCGTTGACGTCCAAGCCGAAGGCGCGACGGTCGAAACGACGCGGACTTCGATCTCTTCGACGGTTGACGAACGCCGCGTGACGAATCTGCCGACCAACGGACGCAACTTTTTAGATTTTGCAACGCTCACGCCCGGCATCGTTCGCGACCCGACCCGCGCGGGCGATCTGGCGGTCGGCGGTCAAAAAGGAACTTTGAACAGCATCCAGATCGACGGCACGAGTTCGGACAATACGTTTTTCGGACAATCTTCGGGACGGATCGGTTCGGGACGCGCGCCGTCGCAGTTTTCGATCGATACGGTCAAGGAATTTCAGGTCAATCAAAACGGTTTCACGGCGGAGTTCGGACGCGCCGCCGGGGCGGTCATCAACGTCATCACAAAATCGGGCACGAACCGTTTTACGGGCAGCGCCTTCGAATATTTCCGCGATGAATCGCTCAATGCGCGAAGCCCTGTTTTAGTTGCCGCCGGACGCTCGCGTCCCGCCGGACAGATCAACCAGTTCGGCGGAACTTTCGGCGGACCGATCAAAAAAGACAAAGTATTTTTCTTTGCCGCCTACGAAGGACAGCGCTCGAATCTGCCGAATCCGGTCGTTTTGCGTTCGCTCCCGTTTGCCCCGGCAGCCGTTCAAACCCTGATCGGACCAAAAGTCGCGTCATACAATATCGACCGCCAGCAAGATACTTTTTTAGGTAAAGTCGATTTCAACATCAACGAAAAAAATCAGGTTTGGCTGCGGTTCAATCAACAGAATTTTACCGGCACGAATCTTGAAAATTCCGGGACTTTGAGCGCGGAAGAACACACCGGCAACAGCAACGTCAAAACCTCGGCGTTGACCACCAACTGGACGCACACGATCACGCAAAGCTGGATCAACGAATTTCGGTTCCAATTTTCGCGCGATAAAGAACCGGGTTTGGCGAATTCCGATTCGCCCGAAGTTTCGGTAACGGCAAACGCGGGCGGTTTCAACGACGGAACATTCAGTTTTGGTCGCAATAATTTCAGCCCGCGCGAAACGACCATCACGCGCTATCAATTTATCAACAATCAAACTTTTCTGACCGGCAATCACACGATCAAATACGGCGTTGATCTTTTGTTCGATCAGATTTTCAATTTTTTCCCCGGACTTTTCGGCGGTTCATATACTTTCGCGAGCTATGCGACACTCGCGTCAAACACGCCTTCGCGCTATCGCCAGAGCTTTGCCGGCGCGGGCACGACCGGCGGCACGACCAAACCGAATAACCGCGAGTACGGCTTTTTCGTGCAGGACGATTGGCGCGTTTCGCCGAAAATCACGGTCAATCTCGGCTTGCGCTATGATTACCAGACGATCGCCAAACCGCCGATCCAAAATCCGAACGCGGCGCTGCTTGCCGCCGGATTCGACACGGGCTTTCAGCCGAAGGACAAAAACAATTTTGCGCCGCGTTTCGGTATGAGCTACGCCTTTAACGAAAAAACGGTTTTGCGCGGCGGTTACGGGATTTATTTCGGACGCACGACGGCGATCATGACCGGCACGGCGCATTCGCAAAACGGCATTCAGGTCGTCGCCATCGATATTAATTGTCTGACCGCTCCGGCGGGCACTTGCCCGACCTATCCGAATGTTTTTACGACCGTTCCGACGAGCGTCGCGGCGGTCACGCCGAATCTTTATCTGTTTGACAGAAATTTCAAACAACCGTTTACGCATCAGGCGCGCGTCCAGTTCGAGCGTGAAATTTTTGCCAATACGACCGTTTCGGTGCAATACACGATGTTTCGCGGGCAGGATTTATCGCGCACCCGCAACGCGAATTTGAGCGCGCCGGTCACTATTACAGCGGCTACACCTTCGGGTGAAACCTTTACCTTCCAAAGGTTTTCAAATCCGCGTCCGATTCCGGTCTTTCAGCGCATCAGCCTTTTTGAAAGCACGGCAAAATCCTTTTATCAGGGCTTGACGTTTGAACTCAACCGACGTTTTTCAAATCGCTGGCAGTTTAATACGAGCTACACGCTTTCAAAAGCCAAGGACGATAAACCCGATCAGACTTCGGTCGTCCCGGGCGGCGGCGACGATGCAAAAATTGCCGAAAATCAATTCAATCTGGCGGGCGAATACGGGCGGTCGGATCTCGATGTCCGGCATCGCTTTATTTTCAGCCCGGTTTATGAAACGGGAACTTTCAAATACAGCGAAAACAAAATCGTTCGCGCGCTTTTGAGCGATTATGTTTTGACCGGAATTTTTACGGCGCAGTCGGGAATTGCCTATTCCGCACTCGTCACGGGCGATCCGAACAACGACGGGATTACTTCGACCGACCGCGTGCCGGGAACGCGGCGCAATCAATTTTCGACGCCGGCTTCCTACATCGTCGATTTGCGGATCGGGAGAATCATCCGGTTTGGCGAACGCTATCGTCTCTCGCTGTTTGCCGAAGGATTTAATATTTTCAATCGTGCCAATGTGCAGCTTGTCAATAACAATCTTTACGCCTTTAGCAATGCCGGAACTATCTCGGGAACTCCGGTGCCGATGCGTCTGTCGCTTCCGGCAGCCAACTTCAGCACACCGCGCCAGTTTATTTCCGGTTCGCCGTCGTTTACTTTCAATTCAAGCTACAACCGTGAATTCCAACTCGGTATCAGGTTTGATTTTTAGGTCAGAGTTTTAGCCACAGAGAGCACAGAGAGCATCGAGATTTTATTTATTTCTCGATGCTCTCTGTGCTCTCTGTGGCTAATTATTACTCGAACTTCGCCCGTGCCTGGCGGACGATTTCGTCGAAATAATTCTCTAATTCTTCGTTGACGCCGCGCAGTCCGGCGACGACCTTTTCGCCCCATTCGATGTATTCGATTCTTCTTTCCTTTGACCAACCGGCGGGCGGATTGTTCAGCACATCCGTGATATTGCTGATCTTATCGCCGAGTTTGACTTGTTTTGCGCCGTCGGAAATATGCAGGGCATGTTCGATTTGTTTGAGTTTTCGTTCTTCCTTCGGCAGAGATTTATCGTCCGTCACTTCCAGCACATAACCGCAAACCGTTGCGCCGAAAAGCTCGGTTAATTCTTCGGCAGTCGTTTCGGTATCTTCAACCGTATCGTGCAGAATCGCGGCGATCAAAATATCAAGATCATCAACTTTTCCGACTGTGGCGAGCAGCTTGGCGACTTCCAACGGATGATTGACATACGGTTCGGCATCGTCGCCCTTACGTTTCTGATAACGATGTTTTTTCGCCGCAAAGCTCGCCGCTTGCAAAAGACTTGATAGATTATTTTTCATAACAAAGAAAATTAGCCACAGAGTTCACAGAGAAAAGCAAGAGAAATATTTTACCCAAATATCTCTGAGAAATCTGTGTTCTCGGTGGCTAATTTTTATTTTACGATTTCGATCGCCAGCGTTTGCTGTCCCGCAATAATAAATTCGGCGGGCGCGATCAATTGTTCGGAAACAATGTCCTGAACGGTCGGTTTGAAACCGCCGACGGTGCGGTCGTTGTTCATCGTCGCCAAAACCGACGGCGGCAGATTCGGCATTTCGTTGACGCCGACAACCGCGCCATTGGTCGTGCGGAATGTTTGCACGTAAAGGCGGTCGAACTTTTTGGCTTTGTTGATCGTGTTGACCAGCTCGCTCAAATCCTTCGGGACGAATTGCTGGAGCACCGAGTTTTGCTGAATCCCGCTGCCGTCACCGACCAGAATCGAAAGCGCGCCGTTCGGCGTATCGGCAGGAATCGTGACGGGAATTTTCTGGACGAAGATCTTGCCCGAATCGGTGCGGGCAAAGGCTTGCACTTCGATCGTTTCACCGGCTTTGACACGCGTTTTATCAACCGCGATGCGTTCGAGAACCGCCGATTTATTGCCGTCGTTGGAAACCGCGCTCAACGTGATCTTGCTGATTTCCAGATCATCGAAGTTGCTTTTAAGCAGCGTGTTGACGGGCAGCGCGACCGACAGCGCGGCAAACTGCGAGGCTTGCGCGCCGCCGAAACGATTGTCGATTTTGACCGGCGGCTGACCTTTGATCTGAATTTCGCCGCTCATCTCGACCGTTGCCTCGCCGATTCCGCGTTCGTTGGCAACGAGCGAATTATAAAGCGTGATATTTAAGAGAAGCGGCGTCAGGAAATCGTCCTTGGCGACTTCAAAATTCAGGGTTTGAGTTTGCCCGCGGCTGGTTTCGAGATTGATCTCGACGGGAATCATTTTCGGCACTTGTCCGAGTTTGCCGAAAACGCCGGTCGCGCGGTCTTGCGTCATACTGCCGACCATATCGTCGGGCACGGCGAGCTTGAACGAATTATTCAGATTCGGAATGACCGTCACGACGTGCGATTCCGACATCGGCAGATCCGACGTTCCGAGACTTAAAAACGGGTGACCGAACGCATAAACTTTTTCGCCGTCACGATAGGTGACCGTGCCTGCCGCCGCCAAACTGTAATCGCCGCGCGTCAACTGCATCGATACCGAATCGCCGCCGACGAGCGTTGTTTCATCGGCTTTTTTGATCGGGGTGATTCGCGCCGCGCCGCTGACGCCTGCGACAGGAAGCAAGCCAACGGACATTAATTGCGGCGCGAAAAGATTAATTACGTCTTGCGAAATGCCGTTGAATGAAACAGGCGTGGCAATCGGCTGAAACGATTGTCCGGCAACCTGAGCAAGCGGCGAATTTGTGCTGACACCCGATAAGATCGAACTTGCGACGATCGCGTTTCGCGGCAGTTCGGGTTTCCAATTAGTTGCCGCAAGCTCGGCAAACGAAACGGTGCGCGGCTCGCGAATCTTGGTTTTAACATTCTGATTCTTTTCAAAGATCTGAATCATCTGCTCGATCGGCGTGATTCCGCAGATCGGTTCTTTCGAAAACGGAAAGCTGTATGAGATCGCGCCGACAAGCTTGCCGTTGATATAGACGGGCGAGCCGGACATCCCCGCGAAAACGGCGGTCCGGTCGGCACCGCCGCCCGACAGGCGACCGATGATCATATCTTGTCGCGGTCCAATCGCGCCCGGCACGATACCCAGAATTTCGACGCTGAATTCTTCCGCGTCAGCGCCGCGAAAAACCGTCCGCGCCGTTCCGCGCATTCCTTCTTTGAGTTCGGAAAGCGGGAAAAATACGCTGTTGGCGTTGACGGTTGAATCTGTTTTTTTGACATTTACGGCTTGAGTTTGCCCAAATGCCGGCAGACACACGAACGATAAAACGATTACAAGGGGTGCAAAAATTTTTGATTTCATCGGTTAAAACTCTTCCTTTATCTCTGCCGAATATGGTAACATTTATGTCGGCATACCGAAAGTCTTTTTTTCAAGGACTACACTTAAGACACGCTAGACAGCATTCAAGTTGCATTTTCTTTAACATTACATTTCGTTTTCCTGCATTCGGTTGAAATTTATGGCAAAAACTACACGTCTTTTTAAAAGTTTTTATCGGCTGATTTTCCCGGTTGTTCTGTTAGTTGTCGGGGCAATTGTCGGTTCTTCCGTTTTTCTTGTTCAGAAGGCGTCAATCGCCCCGAAAGCGCCGTATCTCGTGACGACCGCCAAATACGCGCAGCTTAGTTCGCGCGGCGCGCAGATTACGGATGAAACCTGGCAAAACGCGGACGGTTCGACGGCGCGCGGCTGGCTTCTGCGCGGTATGGCGGGCGCCCCTGCCGTGATCTTGCTGCACGCCTACGGCGCCGACCGTTCGTATATTTTGAATCTCGGCGTGAAGCTCAATGAGGCAACCGATTTTACGATCCTGATGCCCGACCAGCGCGGACACGGCGACACGCCGCACGTCAAAAACACGACTTTCGGCGGCTGTGAAACCGAAGACGCTCTGGCGGCGATAAAATTTCTGCGCAGCTTGAAACCTGACGGGCAGACCGCGCTCGTCGGACAAAATATCGGTATTTACGGGACGGAAATGGGCGCCTTGACGGCTG
>CADEFG010000193.1 GCA_902826505.1 uncultured Acidobacteriota bacterium | reverse complement strand
GGTCAGCGAAAAAAATACGAATATCACGACCGAAGTCGAAATGATGAACAATCGCCCGACACCCGACCGCGTCGCGGATCTAAACGCCGAAACTCCGGCGCAAACCACGTCGGTCGGCAATGGCGACGTGCTGATCGCGGCAATTACTTCCTGCACGAACACTTCGAACCCGTCGGTGATGATCGCCGCCGGAATCGTCGCTAAAAAAGCGGTCGAAAAAGGTTTGAAAGTTCCGAACTATGTCAAAACGAGTCTCGCGCCGGGTTCACGGGTTGTCACGGAATATTTGAATAAAACGGGTTTGCAGGAATATCTCGACCAGATCGGTTTTAATCTCGTCGGTTACGGCTGTACGACCTGTATCGGAAATTCGGGACCGCTCGATCCGGGCATCGAAGAAGCGATCGTCGAAAACGATCTGATCGCCGCTTCGGTTTTATCGGGAAACCGCAATTTTGAGGCGCGCGTTCATCAGAACATCAAAGCAAATTTCCTGATGTCGCCGCCGCTCGTCGTCGCGTATGCGATTGCGGGAACGGTTATCAAGGACGTTTATCTGCATCCGATCGGACAGGATAAAGATGGAAACGATGTTTTTCTGAAAGACGTATGGGCTTCGCTCGATGAAGTTAAAGAACAACTCCAGGCGGCTTTTGACCCGGAAACTTATAAAAAACTATACACGGAATTTGCCGAGCAAAATCCGCTTTGGAATGATATTCCTTCTTCGACCGGCGCAGTTTATGAATGGGACACGAATTCGACCTATATTCAGGAACCGCCGTTTTTTGAAGATTTTTCGATGGAAACGGGCAGTTTTTCGGACATCAAAGACGCACGCGCCTTGGCGATCTTCGGCGATTCGGTGACGACCGACCATATTTCGCCCGCCGGGGCGATCAAACCGAGTTCGCCTGCCGGACTTTATTTGCAGGAATTGGGCGTGCCGGTCGAGGATTTCAATTCTTACGGTTCGCGGCGCGGCAACGATCGGGTGATGCTGCGCGGAACATTTGCGAATGTTCGGATCAAAAACCTGATGGTCGCGCCCGTCGAGGGCGGATTTACGAGACATCAGCCGGACGGCGAAGATACGACGATCTACGATGCGGCGGTGAAATATCAGGCGGAAAATGTTCCGACCGTGATTTTCGGCGGAAAAGAATACGGTACGGGAAGCTCCCGCGATTGGGCGGCGAAAGGCACGCGCCTGATGGGCGTCAAAGCCGTCATCACCCAATCATTCGAACGAATTCACCGTTCGAATCTGGTCGGGATGGGTGTTCTTCCATTGCAGTTCAAAGAAGGGCAAAACGCCCAGTCATTGAATCTTGACGGGACGGAAACTTTTGATCTGACGGGTCTCGAAACGGGCGATGTCAAACCCCGTCAAGATGTTGCTTTGAAGATCAAACGCGCCGATGGAAGCACCGAAGATGTCACATTGACACTGCGGATTGACACACCGATCGAGGTTGAATATTACAAAGCCGGCGGCATCTTGCCGTATGTTCTGCGCCAATTGCTCAATCAATGATCGTAATAACCAATCTGCCTTATAAAAGGAAAAGACCGCCTTTGATCGAGCCGGTCTTTTCCTTTTTGGCAAATTAAATTTGAGAGATTAATTTCCCCAGCGGCGATTGCGGTTGTTGCGGTAATTGTTTTGGTTGTAACCGCGCCGGAAACCATCAAGAAATGCCTGGCGGTAGATGCGTTTATACTGGTCACGGCTGCCAAAGTTCCGGTTGTAACCGTTTAAGCCGTTTTTGTAGGCGCGGGTGTCCTGCGGATCGTAGCGGTCGCCGTCACGGGCTTCTTCGAGACCTTTGTTATAACCGTCCTGATAACCGTTTTGCTGGGCGATCCGGTAAACATTGTTGTAGCCGTAGTTGTTGTTATAATTGCCGTTGCCGTAATAATCGTTATTGTTATTGCGGTCGCGGCGGCGGTCGCGGCGGTCGTCACGACGGTCGTCGCGGCGGTCGCGGCGTTGTTGATTGCGATAATAATCGTCGTCGTCGCGGTTATTGTATTGGGCTTTCGCATCAATCCCGGTCAACACCAGAAAGCCGAAAGCCAAAGACAAAAGCAAACCGGCTCGTTTTAAGTTTTTCGTTAAATTTTCCTTAATCATAATTTTCTCCTTAATCGTGGCGTTTTCCAAATTAGCAAACGATATGCCAAATTGACAAAATTAGAAAAATCCTGACAAATATTTGCAATCCGGCAAACGATCAAGGAATTCTCAATACCATTTCGTATAAATTGGGCGGCGCAATATTCTTTTTGGGGCGATAAATTGTATAATCTGTTAAAAATCGCCAAGTTTTAAAATTTAGAAATAAACCGGAACGCGCAATTTAATGATCACGACCATCGCATTTGACGCAGACGACACGCTCTGGCACACCGAGCGGATTTTTATTTCGACCAAGGATAAATACAAACAGCTGCTGGCGGATTATCACGACGGCGACTGGATCGAACGGCATCTGGACGAAACCGAAACCAATAACATCAAACATTTCGGCTACGGTATCAAAGGTTTTACGCTTTCGATGATCGAAACCGCCTGCGAGCTTTCCGAAGGGCGAATTACGGGCGATAAGATCAAACAGATCATCGAATTTGCGCGGGAAATGATTGCCGCGCCGATCGAAGTGCTCGAAGGCGTTCGCGAAACGATCGAGGAATTATCCAAAGATTACCGCTTGATGGTCATCACCAAAGGCGATTTATTGGATCAGGAAACCAAACTGGCGCGTTCGGGGCTCGGCGATTATTTCGATGGTTTTGAGATCGTCCCGCGTAAGGATGCAAAAATCTACAAATATGTGATGCGCCGACACGCGCTTTCGCCGGAAGAATTCCTGATGGTCGGTAATTCCCTGAAATCCGACATTCTTCCCGTTATCGAAGCCGGTGCCCGCGCCGTTTTCGTGCCGTATGAAACCGAATGGTTTCACGAAAGGGTGACGGATGAGGAACTAATAGGCAAAAAATTCGGGCGGATCGAGAAAATGAGCGAGTTATCGGATTGGTTGAAAAATGAGGAAAACCGGATCTGAAACTTGTAATAAAGACTTTGTAATCCAAACAGGTTTTGCTTCGTTATTACGGGCAGTTCGGCAAAAATTGTTTTGCAAACCGCGCGACTTTCAAACAATTGCGCCGCAAATATAAATTTGCGCTCAAAATTTTTATCGAAAATTTTGAAATTGACGTAAAATTTCACAAAAAAATATAGCCAATCGCCATATAATATGGTATAAAATCAAAATCTCTGAGAGGTAAAATATGCTAAAAAAATTCACACTTACTTTTTTTATAATCTCGTTTGCGCTGATCGTTCAGGTAACAGCGCAAACCGAAGTTTCAACCGAAAAACAAACCGCGATCCAGGAGCTTGTCACTTTGATCAACGGCGACAATAAAGCCGAAGAGATGGTCAATGCGATGAGCCGCCAGATGGATTCGATCCGCGAAGCGGCGGTCAATTCCGTACTCGACGAACGAGCCGATCTAACCGCTGCCGAAAAAGAAACGCTTCGTCAATCGCTGATTTCAAAACAAAAGGAATCTGCCAAACGGTTTCAGGAGAAGCTGCTCCAAAAACTAAATTACAACCAAATGATCAATGAGATTGCCGCGATCGTCTATGACAAACATTACACGCTCGAAGAAATCAGGGAATTGACCGTCTTTTACAAAACTCCGACGGGTCAGAAGACCCTGAAAACAATGGCTCCGATCATGACCGACACGATGCAGTTGATCCAGGAACGTTTGATCCCGAAAATTCCGGTCATCATCAAAGAATTGCAGGACGAAGAAAAACAGGAGATCGAACGCGAGGTTAATGCCAAAAAACCGAAAACGAAAAAATCGGCTTCCAAATAAAATAAGAAACATAAAACCCGTTCAAAACAAAGAGGTCAGGCGAAATAAATCGTCTGACCTCGAAACTTTTTAGATGGATTCTTTTTTCTCAGGCGGAGAATCCGGGTGCCGTCGCAGGTATTTGCGGACGTGCATCCAGTTCAATAAATCTGACGGGCACAGCCCCATTAATCTTCACTTTTTCTTTGTACATTTCATACCATTTTTCGCAAATCGCACAATGATAGAATTTTTCAAATTCTTGGGTTGTAAAGTTCAACACAAGTTCATTGTTACAGTGCCAACATTTCATAAACCACTTTCTCCTTTTTTCCTTAGATTGGACTTTTAGTTTAGCACAGTTCATCGGCGATTGCCAACATTTTTTTTTCAACAAATTTTAACCGGTGTAACTCAAATAAAATCAAATGTTTTGCCATCGTTTGAGGCTTTTCGTTCGTTCCAAACCCTTTAAAAAATTGAATTTTGTCGACTTTTTTGTGACGAGCCGCAAAATCAAATGTGTCGTCCGGTTGACCGGCAATACAAGTGAAAAAAAACCGCCGAAAACGACGGTTTTTTTCACTATTTCTTCTCCAAGAAATTTAGTTGATATAAGCTGATTTTAGATGAACTGAAATCGATTTTCAGTCAGTTGGCGAACATAATGAAATTTATTTAGAGAATTGTTCGGTAACGCGAAATTTATCTTTTGTAACGCGCTCCGCCAGCCATTTGTTGCGTTACTTGAGTTCGGGAGCGCGATACAAAATTCACGGAGCGCGTTACCGAACGTTTGTTTTGAAAGAGAAAGCTCAAGTATTGTGAAATGAAAGACAAATCACGCGATACCTGGTTTGAGTATTGCGTTTTGCAAGCAGAATAAAGCGCTCCGCACGCCGCGTAGCGCATAACTCGAAAGCAATTTTTAGGATTACGAACAATTCGAAAAGACAGCCCGGAAGCGGGAATCACACATTGATGGAGTGCGGTTTTCCGCCCCTCGCGCTGTGGCTATCCACGTTGTCGAGCCTTTTGTTTTCGTTTAATAATATTCGGCAGAGAACAAATGCCAGCGAGTGTTGTTTACTTGCGAGAAATTTCCCGACACTCCCCGACAGATGTTTTTGTGCCTTGTAGTTTTCGTGAAGGCGTTCAATTTTCGTTTTCCAAGTTCTCGCAAGATTTCGAGGTATAGATCATGCCGAATAGTCCAAAAAAAAATGAAGAAACATTTCTGAAGGCTCTCAATGGGTTGAGAGACCTGGCACCGACCGACAAATTTAACAACAAAGGGCTTGCCGAGCTCGAAGTTCAGTTTGAAAAGAGCATGGCACCGCGCCGTCGGCTTTCCGAAATAAAAAACGAGGAAACCGAACAGATCGCGCTCCGCGAAGCCGAAGACTCCAAAACGCTAAGAATGATCGACCAGATCGTCGCCGGCATCGTCGGTCACGACGCTTTCGGCGACGACAGCGCATTATACGAAGCGTTCGGCTTTATCCGCCGGTCAAAACGCAAATCCGGCTTAAAACGCGGCGGCGGAAATCCGGGACTTAAGAATCCGTAAAGATCTCGGAATAAATCAAAACGGAAAACGGCTGAATCGTTCGAAAAAAACGATTCAGCCGTTTTTTATTTTTTTTAGTTTAGAGGCACATTTCAAAATTTTATGCCGTCAGACTTGCCGTTGAAAATTGAAGAGTCGCTATTGATTTTTAGTTCGGTATTTAACAATGCTAACGCGGACGAAAGCGGTTGCCGAGATTGGCGCGCGCCGATCAAAAACACTCTTTCATTATTCAAAATATTTCAAAGTGGATAGAATTTTACGCCACGTGGGCGGCGGGGCGGACGAGCCGTCCGCGCTCCAAGGTGTTTACAGAATGAAACGGACGCATTAAAATTTTCCAAGTTCCAAAATAAAGTACAAAAGAGGAGAATTTAATCATGATCGTTACGACCGGAAACGAAGTAGAAATGGGCAAGATCGTTCAATATTTGGGAATTGTGCGCGGGATCGTCGTGCGGGCGACGAGTATCGGCGCGGGGTTTATCGGCGGTCTGAAAGCGCTCGGCGGCGGCAATATCGAAGAATGGACGCGGGTTTGCGAAGCCGCGCGGCAGGAAGCGTTTGCCCGGATGATCCAGCACGCGCAGGAGATCGGCGCGGACGCGATCATCGGAATGCGCTATGATGCGACGGAATTCACGCAGGGCGCGACCGAGGTTCTGGCTTACGGGACAGCCGTTAAATTAACCAATAAATAATGACCGGTTCGTTATTTGGGCGACACGCAAATGATGGTCGAAAGCAAAGTCGCGATAATTTTTTTTTCGTTCGAACTGACGGCAAAAACATCACCGTGGGCAACGGTCAGCGTTTTCCCGGCTTTGTGGATTCTGCCCGCCGCCAGAAAATAATCGCCGATGGCAGGCGATAATAGATTTATTTTAAATTCGGCGGTCAAAACGTCCGTGCCGGCGGGCATCAATGAAAATGCCGCATAACCACACGCCGAATCAATGATCGCCGCCGTGATGCCCGCGTGCAGAAAACCGTTCTGTTGGGTCAGGTCGCGCCGGTAGGGAAGTTTGATATCGACTTTTCCGGGTTCGACCCTCACCAATTTCGCGCCGATCAAAGCCATCACGCTTTGGCGGGCAAAAGATTCGCGCACCTTTTCGGCAAAATTATTGTCTCTCGGTTCGTTCGCCATAAATTCTCAAGCTAAAAAAGCCCCTTTGCCGTTGCGTCCGATCCGCATATTGACGAGCCAGTCGAGCCAGCGGTATTTCAAGGCTTTCGGGTTGAGATATTCGGTGATCCCGATCGACTTGCGCGGTTTGCCGTCGCGCAGGGTCAGCGTCATTTCCGAAAGAAAGCGCAGATAAAAGAAACTCGCGTCGATGATCTTGGTTTGTTTGACGCGCAAACGCAGATTGTCTTCGGTCAGAAACGTCAGGCGTTGCGGATATTTGATCCCGAAAATATCGCGCGTCAAATGTTGTTCGTCATATTCGGCATCGCGTTCACGCAATTCGTTATGGCGAACCGTCAGAAGTTTGGTCGTTTCACTGCCCGCGCCGCATTCTTGATAACGATAAAAAACGGCGGTCGCGTCCGAGAAATGCGCTCTGCCCCATTGCCAATCCCGAACCGTTTCGGGCAGCCAGCGGTTGTCGTAATTATGGTCGTGATAACCGGTGCCGCGAAACTGGACGACGTTTAATTCCTTGCCCTGTTCATCCTTGAGACTGATCTTGCCCGAAACATCAGCCCGCGAAACGACCAGATTCCAGACGTGCGCGTCCGTTTGATTAACGGTTTTTTGAGGCGAAAAATCGCTTTCGATCGCGACCCATTCGAGTTGGGCTTCGAGCTGCACGTTCTTGCGAAGTTTTGTCTTGATCGAAATAAAATAACCCGAACCATACGGCGCCGATTCAAACTTAAAGAAATTTTCACCGATCCGACACGACGGTTCATTTTGCGAAGCAGAAAATTCGTCGCCGTTAAATTCATTGATCGCCCGGTAGACGGGTTTGCCGTCGCGATAATAAGTAAAGGCGACGGCGGGAATATTCGTGGGCGCAGCGTCGGTCAATGCGGTCGGCGGATTAGATCGAAATTCCCCGGCGGTTGGCGACACGCGGTTTTCGGTTTTTTTGTTATAGCGCGGGGAAAAGATGAAATTATCCAGAAAGATCACGACGAGGGCATCGCGCCCGTCATCGCTGAGCGCGTCGAAATACCACCATTCGTAAGCCTTTGCATTTTGTTTCGGCGACCAAACATCCGCCGCAATGCTCGATGTGAACGAAAACTTTTCACGCAAAGTTTGTCCTGCCGCAATCGTCATTTATTTTTTACCTTTTCGGAAGGAGTTTGGATAAGAACAAACAAAGCATCGCAAAATTTGAAAATTTTGGCAAACTTTCGCGTTCAAAATGAATCAGTATCAGTGAAAAACAACTCTCCCGAAGTTTTATCTTAAAACAGCGAGGAAATTAAATGAAGAAAAAAACAATTGTGTTTTGGATCGGTTTGCTTTTGACGGTCGGTTTGTTGTCGGCGGCGTGCCCGGAACGCAAAAGCATCGCGGATATTGAATCGAATCCGTCAAAATATCAAAACAAGGATGTCGTCGTGGCGGGAGTTGTGCGCGATGCTTACGGGATCAACGTTCCGCTCACGAATATTCGCGGCGGGATTTATAAAGTTGACGACGGAACGGGTTCGATCTGGGTTTACACGGAAAAAAGCGTGCCGTCCAAGGGCACGGAAGTCGGCGTCAAGGGCAAACTCCAGAACGGTTTGAACTATAACGGGAAAAATTACGGTCTCGGGATTTACGAGGAAGACCGCCGCTTTCGCGGAAAATAATAATCGGTAAAAAATATGACAAAAAGCGAACGGCACGTTAAAATCTTGTCGTTCGCTTTTTTTATGAAAGAACTAATCGAAACGTTTGACCGGCAATTTCGCGGGCCATGGCTTCGTTCTTCTGAACTCATCGGCAAAGTTC
>CADEFG010000192.1 GCA_902826505.1 uncultured Acidobacteriota bacterium | reverse complement strand
CGCCGACGGCGACGGCAGCACTTTCTGCGCAGCAAATATAAATTCGAGCGGAGGACCGTTCAGCAATAATCGGCCGCAAGCCTCGTGTATGATGTTCAGCCAATTTCGGGCGGGCAAATTATGTTCGGGGCGCGGCGAAAATCGTCACCGCACCGGCACGCGGCAGGGCGACGAGACCTGCTGGTTTCATCTGGCGAATCAATACCGTGACGGCAGCGATCCGTTTCGCGCCCGCTGGACTATCAATACGCCTGACGCGCGCGGAGCGATTCCCGGTTCGCTGCCGTCTTTACCAAACGATTGGCAGCCGCGCGTAAATATCGAAAACAGGACGCGTCCGAATTTATGTCAGCCGCTGACAATGACGGTTACGAACGCGGAGACACGCGAACCGATGGATGATATCGAAGTCTGGGTACGGACGCCTTCGGGGCAAAATATCCTGCAGGGAAAAAGCGGCGGTTACAATAATGGCGGCGGGCGCGTCCCGTTCGGAACCGGCAATATTCCGATTACCGGAGTTCACGTCGGCGACCGCGTCACGGCAAACGGCGGCGAATACGTTATCACGACGGCGGATTGTTCGGGAACCGCGCGGCTCGAAGAAAAAATGCTTAAGGGCAATTCTGATGGTTGGTTTATGACCAATGCTTCGTTCTCGCCGTTTTTCACCGGCAAGACAAACAAACCAACAGTTGCACAGAAAACCATCGCTTTGATTGTCGCGCCCGAGCCGTTCGCTTTAACTGCGGGTGTCGAACCGACCAAAAACGGACAGCTTCAAATCAGAGTCAACGCTGACCGGCAGCTTAACGCCGCTCCGCAGGTCACATTTACGCAGCAAGGAAGCACGGATCCACAAAAGGTCCCGATGACCTTTGACGACGCCGGCAAAAGCTATCTCGGCACGGTCGGCAAATTGTCCGATGTGGCTTACGCCGATGTTGAGGTTGCTGCGAGTATTGACGGTAAATCATTTGTCAGACGATTCTTCAGCGCGGTCGTTTCCCCGCTCAATCCGAACGACGAAACCGAAATTTTCTCGACCGACGGACAACTTTCGGCAAGTATCCCTTCAGGTGCGATGCCCGCCGGTACAAGGATTTCCGTGAGCCCTTCCAGCCTCGCGCCGCCATCGCTTGATTCCGGCTTCGTCCTGGTCAGCGGCGGCTATCACATTGCCGCCTCAACCGGCGAACAAATGAATCGCGAAGGTATCATTCGTTTTCAACTGCCGAACCGTCAAGGCGCGCGCGCGGCGGACGGTTTCGACGCGAATACGTTTGAAATTCTTCGCTATAACCGGCAAAACCAAAAATGGGAATCTGTCGGCGGCACATTTTTGCCGGAAGTTGACGTAATCAGCGTGAAAACAAATCAGCTCGGTGATTATGCCGTCAGCGCCCGTTCTTTGAACGGTTCAAATAGCGGACAAAAAAACAATGAGAAAAAATCGTCCGCTAAATTTACCGTCACGGATGCCGGATTAAAAGCCGATATGGCAAACGTTTCCGGCAAATGTCCGGTGATGGTGAAATTTACGGGTTTCATAACGACGAATGCGCCGGGCATTGTGAAATACACTTTCACGCGCAGCGACGGCGCAACCGCACCCGTTTATATCATCGAATTCAAGGAAGCCGGAACGCAAAACGTAGCGACCGACTGGACGCTCGGCGGCACCGGACTGACGAGTTTTGAAGGTTGGCAAGGGTTGAAAATCCTTTCGCCGATTGAATTTGAAACCGGTGTGGAAATGGGGCGTTTCGTCATGAAATGCGAACCATAATTAAAAAAATCCGGCGGCGCTTTATTCGCCAAATATTGATCTGGAAAAATTGAAGACAGCACAAACCGCCGAGAAGAAAAACTAATTTTACGGATCGGAAGCACGATTAAAAAAACGCGCTTCCGTTAATTTAACAGAAGAGGTAAAAATTTATGCCAGTAAGAATTGATGTGATTGATTCAGCCCGCCGCGATAACGGTTTTTTAGAAGACCAGCGCCGTCTGCACCGCAATCCGGTACTTTGCTCGGATTTAGCGACGATGATCATGGGCGTCATCGAACGCGCCGGCGGTCAGCCGATCGAACGGCTGCGCATTTTCGGACACGGGCGCGGCGGATTGCAAGCCGTCGGCGGCGGCACGCGCCCGCAAGCCCACCAACTGATTGCGGTTGAAGACAACGGCAATTTACACAACAATTATTTGCTTTCGATGCTCTGCGGTTGTTTTACGCCCGAGGCGCTCGTCCAATTACACGGCTGCCGTATCGCCCAGGGCTGGCGCGGAACTTTGCTGATCTATCAGCTTGCCAATTTATGGGGCGTTCGTGTGCAAGCCGCTTACGAAAGACAAGTTGCCGATCGTGCCGACCGTTTCGAAGGCGCACAGTATATCGAAGCCGACGGCAGACCGGACAGTCTGACGCCGTTGCTCGATCATCGGACTCGTTAAAAATAAGCGAGCTTTTATGGAGTTTGCGTAAGATTGGGCAAGCCACAATCGGTAAATCGAAAAACGGAACGATTGTTGATTCGAAAGCAATCGTTCCGTTTTTTTTCCTGCCGATCAAGGATTCGGAGGTTTCCGCTATTTTGTCAAATATTTGACCATCGAAATGCGTGTGCCGTCATCGGTTTGCTCGAATTTCACTTCGTCCATCAGATTTTTCATCAATTTCAAGCCCCAGCCGCGCCGACCTTCTTCGGGCATTATTTCCTGGGCTTTTTTGTCGGCAAGACGCAAACCGCGATTTGAGATCGTAATGATGATCTTGTCGTCTTCAACCGTGAATTTCTGATAGATCTTGCGATCCGGGCTGTGTGAATGTTCGGTTGCGTTGATACAGGCTTCGACCAGCGCGGTTTTGATCTGGTTGATCGCCTTCGGTGCGAAATGATGGCGTTTGGCGATTTCTTCGACGGTTTGCGCGGCGATCAATTCCGTATCTTCGCCCATCGGCACGACCATTTCGTATTCGTTGGCTTTGATCTTTTCGCCCAAGGCGTCTTTCGCGCCCAAAAATTCGACGAGCAGCTCGACCTGTTTTTTGCTCGAACCGAACGCGTTGCGGCTTTGCAGCGCTTCGATCGCTTCGGGTGAAAAACCTTCGGGCGCGACGAGCCAGATTCGATAATTCAAAAAATTACAAATCAGCGCGACCATTTCCAGACGGTCGCACCAGAATTCCGCCAGCTCTTTTTTGGCTTCGAGCTTTGAATCGATTTCGGCGGCGATCCAGACCGTTTCGTCGTCGTCCGTGTATTTCGATTCGATAAACCCGAGCGCGACCGCCGAGCGTTCCTTTTCGACGACATGCGCGAATTGCGCATAAAACGAAACCGTGTGCGCCGTGTAGATGATCTGCGGCAAAACGATTTTTTCCGTTTCTTTTTTGAGCGTTTTCAAAATTTCGGCGTTCGGCGCGCCTTTTAACTGATCTTTGAAAAGCGAATAATCGAGCAAACTTTTGGGAACTTCCTGACAATCAAAAACGCCGAGCAATTCGCGCAAACCGATCGCCGAATTGCGGCGGTAAAAGTCTGCCATCAAACGCGGAGCGCGTTTTAAAAACTCGGAAAGTGTTTCGCCGACGGTCAAAGCGCGGTTTTGAAAAACGATTTCGAGCCGGAAACGCGAGGCGATATAATCGCTCAAAATCAAATTTTCGCCCATCGTTTCAACCAGATTCGAGGTCAGCCGAATAATTTCGTTCGTGTTTAAAAGCCGCATCAAACGCGAAAATTCCGCTTCGCTCAGGTTTGACCGCGATTGCCACGTTTCGATGTGCGTTTTTTCGTGTTCCGCGCTCTGGGCGTCAAATAAAAGGCTTAAAAGATTCTTCTGCGTTTCGGTTTTCGAGGCGATCTCGGCAAAACAAGCGTCGTAAAACTTGCCGATCTTGCCGCCGAAAATTTCGTCCGCGTAGATTTTCTCGACTTTTTGAAAACTGTCGAGCGCGCTTTGTTTTTCGCTCGCGGATTGGATCAAAAACTTGATAAATAAAGGATTTCCGGCAAACTGAACGGTCAGCAGATCGCGTGTTTGCTCGTTGATCCCGACGCCGTAATTTTCCGCAAGATTTTCGACCAGCAAACCTGAATCGGCAAACGACAGCGGTTTGATCTGGATTGTTTCAAAATTATCCGCCGCCTTCCCGAGCAAAGACCGGCGGCGTCCGGCGAAGACGAACGGTATCTCGGAACGCGAAAAAATTTCGTTGAGCTCTTCGACAAAATCAATCTCGCCCGCAAAATATTCGGCTTCGTGCAAATCGTCGATCATCACAAAAACGCGCGCGCCGTTTGATAAAGCGCGAAACGGCGCGCTCAAACAATTTTTGATAAAAGCGAGTTCGTTGTTGAGTTTGCTCTCGTTCTGGCAGGTTTCGATCAAACGGTCGATCCAATAACCGTCGCTCGGCAGCGAAAGCTCGGCGAGCTCGCAAACATCGCACGAAGCACCGAGAATCTTGCTGTCCTCGCGGCGAAATGCGACCGTCTGCTGGAGAAAAGTTTGCAGAAATCGCGTCGCCGCCGCGTGCGCCGTGCGATCGGATTTCCGGAGCGCGAAATAAAACGGAATAAGCTCGCCCTGTTCATAAAAAAGCCGGTCGTAAGTTTGGCGTAAGAGTTCGGAAACGCCCAAACACGGCGCGGCTGAAAGAAGTAATCCGTTTGCTTTGGCGGCGGCGTTTTGCGCGTGGCGCAAAAGCGTCTCGATTTCGCGGCTTCTGCCGATAAAATCTGCGGGCTGAAGATTGGCTAAAATTTTTTCGTGCTGTAAATTCATTTTTATCGTTCACGTCGATCGTTTATCGTTTATCGTCAATCGGCATGACAGCCTCGATTTACAATTTTCAATTGACGATCGACGAAATTTTCGCTTCGTTTTTTGAGACCGGCGCAAAATGTGACCTCTCTATTTTTTGGTGTCGCCGGGATCGTCTTTTATATCGTCTTTTATATTGTCGTAAATCTGGACGTTGTTTTTGCCGCGCCGTTTGGCTTCGTAGAGCGCATTATCGGCGGCGACGATCAAGGTTTGCGCCGAATTTAATTCCAGACAACAGTTGGCAATCCCGACGCTGACCGTGATCTGACGATTCGGAAAATCGGTTGATTCGATATTTTCACGCAACCGTTCGGCGATCGTCGCGGCTTCCGCAGAAGTCGTCTGCGGAAGCAGGATCGAGAATTCCTCGCCGCCGTAACGCGCCGCGACATCCGCGCTGCGCAGAGTTTCGCGCAAACAGCGCCCGACGATCCGCAGCGCTTTGTCGCCTTCGGTATGCCCGAAGGTGTCGTTGAAGGATTTGAAATCGTCAACGTCGATCATCATAAAACTCATCGGATAACCGTAACGGTTCGAGCGTTTGATTTCTTCCGAAAGACGTTCTTCGAGATACCGCCGGTTGAGCAAACCGGTCAGCGAATCGGTCACGGAAAGCTGTTCGAATTCGCCGGCTTTGCTTTTTAGGCTCGCGCGGTCGATCAGGACGGCGACCTGCGGCGCGATCGCATCCAGCAGTTCGAGATCGAATTCGCTGTAAGCCAGACCGTCGGCTTTGTCCGTGACGTTCAGCACGCCGACGCGGCGGTCACCGATCGTAAACGGGTAACTGATAAAAGAATTGGTTTTATACTTCCAATCAAGCGGCGCGGCGGGCAGACCGATTTTGCTGACATCGCCGACAACCACCGGTTTGCCGTTTTGCAAAACGAGCCGCGCCACGCGGTCGCCGATTCTTTTGCTTTCGTTTTTAATCCGGTCGGCGGTCGCGCCGACTGCCGCTTTGACGGTCAGAATGTCGCTTTTTTCGTCAAAGATAAGCAGTGAACCGCGTTCGGCGCGCATCAATTCGGCGGACACGCGCGTCAGGTTCGACCAAAAATCTTCGGTGTCGATATTTTTCAAACTCGCATTGAATTTTTCGACCGCGTTGGCAAGCCAATTGCGGCGTTTGACTTCTTCGCGCAGCCGCAAAATTTCGAGTTCCGAGGCGACCGTTTTGCAAAAACGCGAAATATGCCGTTTCATCGTTTCGCCGGTCAATCCGTCGGCGATCACCAACGCGCACTGGACTTCGCCGCCGACCGACACGGGAAAAAGCGAGATCGTTTGCGGATTTGTTTTTTCGCCGTGGCGGGCGCGTTCGCGCAGTTCGAGTGCCAATTCGTTTTCGAGCGCCTCGAACAGAAGTTTATCGTCCGCCGGAAGACTGATCTTAAATTGCTGACCTTTCAGCGAACCGATCGCCAGAATGCTTTCAAACCGGTTTTCCTTGCGTTCGAGCCAAGCCATTGAATCAAGCGCATAACGCCGGGCTAAAAACTGCATCACCGAAAAACACGCTTCATGATAGGTCAGCCGAAAGAGCGAACCGAACAGCGAACGCCACGCCGTAATTTCTTCGGCTTCGTCGCTTGTTTTTTTCGGCGCCGCGCCGGAATCGGCGACCGTTGGCGCGGTTTGCCGGTTAAATTGTTCGATCAGCTTTGTTAGATCGGCGGCGGGCGGCGTTTGTTCTTCCTGAGATCGTTCTGCCGCAGCCGTTTGGCTGACTTTTGGCTCTTCTTTTTCAAAAACCTGTTTTTCAGCGTCGCTTAAGTTTTCAAGATATTTCGCCACCGTTTCCAGAGCCTTCGAGGAACCGTTTAAAAGGATATTTTCAAAAAACTCGGCGGGCGGAAATTTTCGCCAATCGCCGATCATCGCGCGTTCGGTTGCCGTCCGGTAATTTTCGGCTTTGGTAAAAGTTCTGCCGACAATCGCGATCAGCGTTTTTTTGGTTTTCAGCGGAACCGCCAGACAATCGAGACCGGCGTGACACTGGTAAGGAACGGTTTTTCCGGCTTCGGTCGCCAGGGCAAAAGCGCGCCCGCAGAATTTCGCACAATGCGGCGAAAATTCTTCGGACGAATAGAGAACTTCGCAGATCGAATTATTATTTGCCTTTGAAACTGCCCCGTTTTCGTCCACGACAATAACAGCCAATCCGCTTTCGTCGGCTAGTCTTTCGGTCAGGTTGTCGGGAGTCTCTTTTATCGGTTCGACGTTTTCCATTCAATTCAAAAAACTCTGACTTTCGAACATAAAAGTCCGCAGTGAGTTTCGCAAGATTTATGCTTACTGCTAAATAGATTTAATCAACGTAAAGTTTCAATAAATCCGAGCAAATTTTGAGCGATTATTTATTATGGCATATAACTTGTTTCCAATTCTATTCAAACGACTAAGCGAATTAATATAAAACACATTTCGCCTTAGGCTGTTAAAAACAAGGAGGTTTTATGGGTAATACATTAGATGGAGTGAGGGTTGCGATTCTGGCAACCGACGGTTTTGAACAAAGCGAGCTTTTCGAACCGAAACAAGCCTTGGAAGAAGAAGGCGCACTCGTTTCGATCGTTTCGCTCAAGCCGGGCGCGATCAAGGGCTGGAATCATACGAACTGGGGCGCGAGCGTTGACGTTGATCTGACGGTCGCCGAAGCAAGCGCCGAGGATTTTGACGCGCTTCAGCTGCCGGGCGGCGTGATGAACCCCGACAAATTGCGGATGGACAAAAAAGCTGTCAGCTTTGTCAAAGCGTTTTTCGACGCGGGCAAACCGGTCGGCGCGATCTGTCATGCGCCCTGGACATTGATCGAAGCCGATGTCGTGCGCGGCAAAACCGTCACGTCGTGGGCTTCGCTTCGCACCGATCTTGAAAATGCGGGCGCCGAATGGGTTGACGAAGAAGTCGTCACCGATCACGGTTTGGTAACGAGCCGTAAACCGGACGACATTCCGGCATTTAATAAAAAGATCATCGAAGAATTTGCCGAAGGAGTTCACCGGCGACGGCGCTCGGCGGCGCAATAATTCAATACAAAGGTGTTTCGATATGTTTCACCGATTTTTCGGTAACTTTGTCGAAACACCATATTTGCAGGCTCCGGCATTCTGGCACACGGATTGTTTAACGGTAGTGCATACGTTAAGAACGTAACTATATTTACAAAAAAGGAAAACCTATTTTATAGGACAAGGAAGGGAGGTTTTTATGATTAACGAATACGGAACAACACAACCGGATTACCCGGACACACCGTCAAACGACGATATCATTTCGACGCTCAACGGTTTGATCGAAACCTGCAAGGACGGGCAGGAAGGTTTCAAACAAGCGGCGGAAGGCATTCAAAATTCGCAATTGAAGTCGATCTTTTACGAACTCGGACAGCAACGCTCGCAATTTACGGGCGAACTGCAAGGTTTGGTTCGCGAACTGGGCGGCGATCCTGAAAATTCGGGCAGTTTCACGGGCGCCATTCATCGCGGTTGGATCAATATCAAGTCGGCTGTGACGGGACAGGACGACGGAGCGATCTTAAACGAATGCGAACGCGGCGAAGATGTCGCGAA